>CAYSDK010000012.1:33365-34524 GCA_964429865.1 uncultured bacterium | reverse complement strand
CTCTCGGTGCAAGGGAACGTAGTAGTTGAGCGCCACCGACACAATCGACTTCGCCCACGGGAGAAAACCCCCTGGGTGCAGGCGTGCCGTTGCGCCCCGGTCGAGATAGGCCATCTCGCCCCCAAAGCCCCGCCTCAGCCACTCGGCGAACGACTCGCCGTGAGGGGGCGGGACGACCGGCGAGATGCCGACCAGATCAAAACCGACCTCGCGCGCCAGCTCCTTCACGCGCCGGGAAAGACCCTCTCGTTCTGGTGGCGTTCCCACGGAGCCCTCCAGAGATCAGATGCCCCAGTATGCCACAAGACGTCCCCCCGGCAAAGCAACTCCACCCGTCTTTGCCTCACGTCGTGCTGGCTAAACCCTCATCGGGTATGTTACCCTTCTGGCGAATTCCAAGGGACACGATTATGGATGGGACAAGGGTGAGGACAGTCCTGGAGGCGGTCCGAGAGGGGAAGCTCTCCACCGAGGACGCCCTCGAACGGTTGAAGGTCTTGCCATTCGAGGAGCTGGGCTTCGCGACCCTGGACAGCCACCGGAGCCTGCGCCAGGGCTTTCCTGAAGTCCTCTTCTGCCCCGGCAAGACGATCGAACAGATCACGGCGATCGCCGAACGGTTGCTCCGTCACCACGGCAGCCTCCTGGCCACGCGGGCCAGCGAAGAGATGCATGGCGCCATTGCGAAGGTCGATCGGTCCGCCGAGTACAACGTGCTGGCGCGCACCGTTGTGGTCCGCCGAGGGCAGACGCCACCGACCACAGGGACCGTCCTGGTGATGAGCGCCGGGACCGCCGACATCCCGGTCGCCGAGGAGGCGGGGGTGACCGCCGAGTTCTTAGGAAGCCGGGTCGAAAAACAGTATGATGTCGGGGTTGCGGGACTGCACCGGATTCTCAACAAATGGGCCGAGCTCCACGCGGCCCGGGTCCTCGTCGTGGTGGCGGGAATGGATGGCGTCCTCCCCAGCGTGGTGGGGGGGCTCACGGCCAAACCGCTGATCGCCGTTCCCACGAGCATCGGCTACGGAGCGAGCTTCGGGGGCATGTCGGCGCTTCTCACCATGCTCAATTCCTGCGCCGCCGGCACGGCGGTGGTGGGCATCGACAACGGCTTTGGGGCCGGCGTGCTCGCCCACCGGATCAACCTCCTCGGCGA
>CAYSDK010000012.1:31986-33265 GCA_964429865.1 uncultured bacterium | reverse complement strand
ATCGCCTACTTCGACTGCTTCAGCGGCTGCAGCGGCGACATGATCCTGGGGGCGCTGGTAGATGCCGGGCTTTCCCTGGAGGTGCTCCGGTCTGAGATTGCACGGCTCAAGCTTCCGGGTGTGGATCTCAAGGCCGAGAAGGTCAGGCGCGGCGCCCTGATCGGGACCCGGGTCCAGGTCGTCACACCTCCAGACCCGCGCCCCCACCGCCATCTCTCCGACATTCTCGCCCTCCTCGAAAGGAGCGACCTCCCTGAGACGGCTCTGGCACCGGTCCGCCGGATTTTCGAGCGCCTGGGAGAAGCCGAGGCGGCTGTCCACGGCCTTCCGGTGGAGCGGATTCACTTCCATGAAATCGGGGCCGTGGACACGATTGTCGATGTGACCGGGGCCATTGTTGGACTGAACGCGCTCGAAATTCGGGAGATCCATGCCTCGGCGCTGAACCTGGGCGGAGGGAGGATCCAGACGGCCCACGGCGATCTCCCGGTACCGGCGCCGGGGACTGCCCATCTTCTTCGAGGCGTTCCGGTCTATGGGAGCCCGGTCGAGGCCGAGCTGACCACACCAACGGGAGCGGCCATCGTCTCGACCCTGGCGAAGGGGTTCGGGCCCCTCCCTCCGCTGCAGATCAGTCAAGTCGGCTACGGGGCCGGCAGCCTGGATCTCGCTCACCGGCCGAACCTGCTCCGGCTGATCGTCGGTGAAAGGATCGACGACCTCGACAGGGATGACGTGACGGTTGTCGAGGCAAACATTGATGACATGAACCCCCAGCTCTTCGAACCACTCATGGAGGCGCTCTTTGCAGCGGGAGCCCTCGATGTGTTCCTGACCCCGATCATCATGAAGAAGTCCCGACCTGCCACGGTCATCTCGGCCATCGTTCCAGCCGGCCTTGAGGAGGGCATCGGGCCGATCCTCTTGAGCTACAGCAGCACCTTCGGCATCCGATTCCGCAGAATGCAGCGGCAGATGCTTCCGCGGGAGGTGCTGACGGTGGAGACCCCCTTTGGCCAGGTGCGCGTCAAGGTGGGCCGACTTCAAGGCCGCCCGATCCACCTGGCCCCCGAATACGAGGATTGCCGACGCCTGGCCGAGATGGGCAGGCTCCCACCGGCTGAGATCATGACGGCAGCCGTCGAGGCAGCCCGCGCCATACTGCAATTATCTCGTCACGACTTTTTCATTGACAGGGGGACCGAGGGAAGATAAGTTCTCGACGCATTTCCGGGGCACACGGGGAGGGTGCCGGCGCCCTGAGATGCTTCTGGGGACC
>CAYSDK010000012.1:17998-31886 GCA_964429865.1 uncultured bacterium | reverse complement strand
CCAGCACGAGGCTCCCGATGACGAGGCCGACTGCGAGGCGTCTCATGTGTCTTCCCCTCCTTTGCCCACCCAGGGCCCGAGCGGCCGCCCGCCGCAGGGCCGGTCCGTTGCCAATGTCACCCCATTAGACGACCCCTCCCCCAATTTTATTTCACGCCTACCGCGTCTTGCTCTCGCCAAGGAATTGGTTTGTCTTCAGCAGATTCTGTACTACCTCTTGATAATACGGTTTCTCCTTGAGGCTCGCATAGGATCCCGGGAAATAGATGGCCGTGATGTCCGCGCTGGATTCGCCAAAGGCCGTCAGCACGATGGCGCAGCGCTGATCGCTGGAGAGGCGCGTGTTGTCAATAATCGGAAAGTCAAAGAATCCCACCCAGAATTCGGCGACATTGGTCTCGACGTCTGCCGGAGGCTCTTTGGGCGTTCTGATCTCCAACCTGACTTTGACTTCCTTGGTCTTCGAATGAGCCTCGATCACAACAATTCTGAAATCCCTCTTGATGTTTTCTAGCGTCAGCGTCGCCTCTTCAAGCGGGATACCTCCAGGGGTCTTCCACAGAATCTCTAGATCGATCGTACGATCAAATTTCTTTCCAGCCCCCTCTAACACCAGCATCTGCTTTCGAACGACCTCTCTCGCCGCCTTATCCAGACGCTCCAGGTATTCCTGTTTCGCACCGTCCCTGGAACCGGCGACTTGCTTTTTCAGATGCGTGAACAGTGGCCTGAGATTCAGCGATTCGTGAAAATTATAGACGAGCAGCTCGAGATTCAGCACCTTGGTGTCGAGCGACGCCGATGCGGGCTGGAGGAAGGATTGGATGATGGACACAAACATATCCTTCCGCAGGGCGCTTTCCGCCTCCTCTCTCTTGCTCATGAGCTCGGAGTAGAGCCGGACATTCGTGTCGAGTGCCTGCCGGCGCTCGAGAAAGTTGGAGGCGAAGAATCCCAGGCCGACTACGGCCAGGGCGGCCAACAGGCCCCCCACCGGCTGCAGGATGATCGCCGCCTTATCCCATCCGTCCCTTTCCTTATCACCCATCCTTACTTCCTCCGCAGCACGTACTGGCCATCCTTTTTTTCTAAGACCAGATCATAGCGCACGGACTTTTCATACGAGGAGATTTCAGTCGATGGAGATTGTTCCTTGTAATGCACCTTGAGGGTGCATTTCCCCGTCTCCTGCACGTACAGACGATAGGAACCATACTGGTCGGTGGTGTTGCGCGGATAGGTTTTCCCGGCACATGTGACCTCGACCTGGGCTCCTCCCCCAACAGATTTGCCCCCCTCTGTCAGAGTCCCGTAGATCTCCCCGCCGAAAGCGAAAGAGGGAACACACACAAGGAGCACAATCAATATGGCAATCGTTTTCATGGTGCCTCCCTTTCACCTCAGTTCTCCTCCCCCCTGGCCCCTGGGGTGAGCTTAGGCAATAACGGGCCCCCAGTCAATGACCATGGTGGGCTATCGACTGAACCGAGCTCGGTTTTCACCGGAGGGGAGTAGACTTCCTGAGAGAGCTGGGTTCATGGCACTAAAGTTGCTAGCTCTCCCGTCCAGGGCACAGTGGAAATTCCCCACTGCCGAGGAAGGGTCGATGACGTGGATGAAAATCCGGAGAATCGTGTGGTTCGGCACCCCAGCGACGCTGGTCTTCCTCCTGGCTTCCTGTGCGGGGCGACAGACCGCACCTGGGCCCGGTAACCAGACGGCTCATCCCGCCGCCACCGGTTACGAGGAGACGGGCGAGGCCTCGTGGTATGGCCATCCGTACCACGGCCGACGCACCGCCAGCGGGGAGATCTTTGACATGTATCAGATGACCGCCGCCCACCGAACCCTACCCTTCGGCACGTGGGTCGTCGCAGAGAACTCGGCCAACGGGCGAAGCGTGAAGGTGCGGATCAATGACCGCGGCCCCCACAAAAGCCGCCGCATTCTGGATCTTTCCTATGCCGCCGCCCGCGTCCTCGGGGCTATAGGTCCCGGCGTGATTCCAGTCCGCCTGCGTGTCATCGCCTCACCCGAAGCCACCCGAGGCCTCTTGGGGCCGCTGAGCCATTCCACCCGGCGAGGGGAGGAGCCCGTGAGATTATGAAGCGAGCACTGGGCAAACGCTATACGCGTCCCGCCCGGCAGAGACAGAACCCTCGACGCCTTCGCATTGCCGGCATGACGGAGGGCATCATGACCCTCCAGATGGCAGAGGTGCTGGATGTAACCCCGAGGGGAGCGCTCGTAGCACACCAGGGTATGCTTGAGGTGCAGAGTTCGTGCTTCCTCCAGCTGGAGACGAAGGGGGAGCTGTTAACCATTCGGTGTCGCGTGGTGAACAGTCGGGTGATCAGCAGCGGACGAGATGAGGACCCACGCTTCGAGAGTATGGTGGAATTCCTCGCCGTCAATCCACCCGCTGAGCAAGCCCTCAAGATCCTCATCCAAGCTCTCGGGGCACGCGGAAGCCGCGAGGCCGGAGGACCCTGAGGGCCAGCCCTTCCGTTTCACTTCGAGCCGCCCGCAGTGTCCGACCTTTGCTCTTTCTTTCTTACCACGATGGCCATGTCCAGATCCCTGCGATAATCCTCGTGCTCCGGAGCCAACCGTACTGCCTCCTGGAACTCTTGAATCGCTCCCTCTATGTCCCCATCCTTAAACAGGGCAAAACCCAGGTGGTTGTGGAGCTTGGCGACGTCGGGCCGGAGGGCAACCGCCTTCCGCAGCTCATCCACCGCCCCTGTGGCGTCACCATGGGCGAGCAGTGCCAGTCCGAGGTCATTGCGCATCGCTGCGTTCCAGGGGTAGATCATCAGTGCGGATCGGTAAACGGCAATACCTTCCCGCGGCCGCCCCATGTCCACGAGCCACTTGCCGATGAAGCCCCCGAGAAAGAATCCAAACGCAGTAACGGCAAAGGCGATCCAGAGGATGATGTTCAGCCCGACTTTGATAGACCACCGAGTCACAATGTGTTTCACCATGGTGGGTCCAGTCATGCCCCCTTTCTTCCTCCCCCGGAACGAGGAAGTTTCTCGGGGCGGAAGAGGCGGCCGGGGTTCACCGTGCCGGTGGGCTCGATGCTCCAGACGCCGTGACGTTGGATCTCGACCTGGACAGGCAGGCCCAGCGCCATTGCCTTCTCCCGCGCCAGGGCCACGATCTCATCCGGCCGTTCAGCCCCAGGCCCCTCGCCCCGAAAGGCCACCCCGGGATCCGCGCAGGTCAGCTCCACCCACATCCGTGATGTGTTCTTCGCCTTCATCAGTGCGCTGTCCGGCAGAGCGGAAGTACGAGGGTGCCGCCTTGTGGAAGAGCCTATGAGGACTCGTTCGGGCGGGACAGGGGAACGTTGAGGCTGCCGGTGCGATACCCTTCGAGATCGACCGTGATATAGGTGTAGCCGGTTGCCTTCAATGCTTCCACGACCTGACGAGCCACCTCAGGGTCGAGCAGGCGGGGGATCTCCTCCGCTCCCACTTCGATCCGGGCGATCTCATTGTGATGTCGGACCCGGACCTGCCGAAAGCCAAGCTCGTGGAGCGCCTTCTCGGCTCCCCCCACCTGTCTCAGGCCTTCACCCGTGATGGGAGTCCCGTACGGGAAACGGGATGAGAGGCAGGCCATGGCCGGCTTGTCCCACGTGGGAAGGGCGAGCGTGCGAGAGAGCTCACGGATCTCGGCCTTGCTCAGCTTCGCCTCGATCAGGGGAGAACGGACCTGAAATTCCTTCGCCGCCTGTCGGCCTGGCCGGTGATCGTTGAGATCGTCTACCGTCGAACCGTCGAGAACATAGGGGATCCCCTCGGCCCTGGCCAGGGCGGTGAGCCTGCTATAGAGCTCTTCCTTACAGTAGTAGCAGCGGTTCCGGGGATTCACGTGGAAGGCGGGGTTTGCCATCTCCTCTGACCGGATGATCCGATGGCGGGCGCCGATCGCGGCCGCGAGGGTCATAGCCTCTTCGAGCTCCCCGGGCGGCAGCGTTTCGGACACGGCGGTAACCGCCAGGACGTTCTCTCCCAAGACCTGGTGCGCCACCTTGAGGAGCAAAGTGCTATCCACGCCCCCAGAGAAGGCCACCAGGACATGACCCATTTCCCCGAGGAAGGATCGCAGGGTCTCATGCTTGAGCGCAATCCCGTCCGGGTCCACCGCCGTGCCTCCTTAGGGCAAGAGCGTCTCGAGATCTAAGATCGGGACCACGACGCCATCCCCGAGGATGGTCATCCCGCCGAGTCCCTTCAGGCCCCTCAGCGGAGATCGGAACGATTTTACCACCACCTCGCGATACTCCAGAATCTTGTCCACCATCAGCCCGACATCCGTCCCTTTGGAATCAACCAGGACGACCAAGGGGCTCATGGCGGATTCGGGAAGGGCCAGGAGACGGCGCAGACGGAACACGGGGATCTCGTCCTCCCCGCGGAACAAGATTTCTCGCCCGTCCGTCGGCCTGATCCTTCCGGGAGGGCAGTCCAGGGTCGCCCGCACCTGGGTGACGGGAATGGCGTACGTCTCATCACCCACCTGGACCAAGAGGACCGGGAGGCGGAGCAGCGTCAAGGGAAGCTTCAGGGTGACGGTGGTCCCCTGCCCAGGCACGGACTCTATCAACACGCTTCCCTGGAGCGACTGGACCATGGATTGGACCACATCCAACCCGACGCCTCGCCCGGAGATCTCTGAGACCTCCGCTCTCGTGGTGAAGCCCGGCAAGGTGAGCAGCCGGAGGAGGTCGGGCTCCGACAGCGTCTGCGCCTTGTCCTCCGAAAGGAGTCCCCGAGTCACAGCGGCCTGGCGGATCGTGTCCGGGTCGATCCCCCGGCCATCATCAACCACCTGGATAATGACCCCATCCTTTCGCCTCGAGGCCTCGAGAACCACCTTCCCCTCGGCCGACTTTCCGGCGCGGACGCGCTCCTCCGGCCGTTCGATCCCGTGATCCACCGCGTTTCGGAGCAGGTGCATCAGCGGGTCAGCCAGGCTTTCTAACAGCGCCCGATCCATCTCCACATCCCTGCCTTGAATCTCAAAGAGCACCTCCTTGCCTCCCTGCCTGGCCATATCGCGGGTCATCCGAGGGAACCGATCAGCGACCGTCTGCAGCGGAACCATCCTGAGCTGCATGGCCTGATGGCCCACGGCCTGAATGAGCGCCTGGAACTTGAAGACCCGTTCTTCGTTCCCCAGATCTTCCTGGGCGATGAGGAGCTCGCTGGTGAGGTCAATCAGATCATCCAAGAGTTCTGGAGCCACGCGCAACATACCCTCGCGCCGGGTCACCCTCCCCTGCACGGGAGGCGGAGGGGACGACGCTGACGACCCGCTCCCCTCTCCGCTCTTTCCCGCCGATTCCCCGGGGCCCTTCCCGGCGCCCACCTGCTCGATCGATTGGCGGAGGAGGTCCACCCCTTGGAGCAAGAGGTCGATGGCCTGGCGATCGAGCCGCTGAACGCCCCTGCGATAGGGATCGAGGAAGCTTTCAAGGGAATGGGCGATCTTGGACAGCTCCTCAAAGCCCATCGTGCTCGCCATCCCTTTGACGGAATGCGCAGACCGAAAGAGAGCGTCGATCGCCTGCGCGTCTTCGGGATGCCGCTCCAACCCGAGCAAAAATTCATCCATCCGCTGCAAATGCCCTCGGGAGTCGTTCAGGAAGATTGGCAGGTACTTGTTGAGATCCACCGGCGAGACCCCTTATCGAGGGGACGAGGCGGACAGGACTGCCATCGCCAGACGATCGAGGAGGGTCTTCGGATCGAGGACCATCACGGGGAGGCCTTCCAGGTCGATGACCCCGTGGCAGAGGCCCCTGGTTGAGGAGAGAGGCTCAAGGACCTCGTCTGGGATCGCGCGAACCTCCCGGACCTGTTCAGCCATAACCCCCACGTCGACATCCTCCTTTTCCGGGGCGAGCACCACGGTAAAGGAGGAGAGACCAGGCTTTCCCGCCAGCCCCAGGGCTTCTCCCAGATCGTAGAGGGTCAGGACCTTTCCCCGCCAGTTCGTCACACCCCGGACCTCCCGAGGGGCATGGGGGATTCGCGTGATCCGGCCCACCGGGCTGACGGCCCGCACCTGCGCTGATGGAAGGGCAAACCGTTCCCCCCGCACCTGGAGGAGAACGAAGAGGCGTCCCTCTGAAGCGGCGAGGCTCTCTACCCGCTCATGCATTGACTTTGAACCGAGAGATTCTTTCGCGCAGCTTGTCCGCGATGTTGCTGAGTTCCTGAGCACCGAAGGCCATCTGCTCTACTGAGGCGATCTGCAGCTGGGTCGCCGCCGAGGCCTCCTGGGTGGAGAGGGCATGCTCTCGAGCGACCTCGGCAATCTCATCGATCGTCTTCACCAACGCCCTGGCCCCCAGGGTCTGTTGTTCGGCGAGAGGAGAGATCTCCTGCACGCGCTTGACCTGTTGGACCACCGTGCGCACGATCTCGTGCAAGGCCTTCTCGGTGAACTGGAGGACCTGCCGCCCCGACTCGATCCCCTTCCCCGCCATCTCCATCGAGGTCAGGACCTGGCCGCTCTCCTCGCGAATCTCCTGGGCCAGCTTGGCGATCTGCTCTGCCGAGGACCCCGCATCGCCAGCCAACTTCCGGACCTCATCCGCGACCACCGCAAAGCCCCGTCCGTGTTCGCCGGCCCGGGCTGCCTCGATGGTGGCATTGAGGGCCAGGAGATGAGTCTGGTGGGCGATCCGGGTGATGAGATCGACGATGCTCCCAATCTGTTGTGTTTTCGCCCCGAAGCCTTTGACCCCCCCGGCCAGGCGCTCCAAGAGGCTGAAGACTTCTCCCATCTTCCTCACAGCCTCCTGAGCGGATTTCCCCCCCGACTCGGCCGTGTCCCCGGCCTCGGCCACCGCCTGGGCCGCAGAGCGCGACCGGGCGGCAATCTCGTTGGCGGAGTGGGCCAGTTCATGCACCACCCGGGATCCATCGCCGACCAGCACCACCTGCCTCTCCGCCCCCCTCGCAATCTGTTGCACCTGCGTGACGATCTCCTCGGCGACCTGGTTCGTGGCCGCGGCTGTGTCACTCAAGGCCATCGTCGATTGGCTGACCTTGTCCGTCATCCCTTTCGTCTCGCGGACCACCTCCCGGAGACTGACGACCATGCGATTAAAGGCGTCGGCCAACTGGCCCAGCTCGTCCCGGGAGTCCACGGTGACTTCCTGCGTCAGGTCCCCCTGGCTGATGACCCGCGTAGCCCCCACCAGCTCCTCCATTCTGTGCGCGATCATCCGGCTGAGAATCCTGGAGGCCACCCCGCCCACTAACAGGCTGGTGAAGATGGTCAGGTAATCCTGGGTGGCCATGAGCGTGATGGCCAAGATCACGGCCAGAAAGCCCAGGAGAATTTTGTTCCCGATGCGCATAGCTTTTGTCTCCGCCGGCCTGGTCTTTACAACGCTTTTGTGAACTGATATCATACGTGACGCTGGATTGCAACCCCAATGGATCTATCGGTTTTTACGTGCAAATTATGTACCAGCACCCTGGCCCCATGCTGACCAAGGGCTCAGGGGGTCATCGGGTTGTGAGCAGATCGGATCTTTGGACGAAACAACGCTCTCCTATCTGATCGGGTTATTCTTCCTCCTCTCCCTGTCTGCCTTTTTCTCGGCTGCAGAGACTGCCCTCTTCTCGCTCAGCCGTTTGCGGCTGCAGCGCCTGGCCCAGACCGAACCTCAGCGGGGAGGCCGGGTCCTCAAGCTCCTCGAACGTCCGATCCGGACCATCGTCACCATCCTCATCGGTAACGACCTGGTCAACATTACCGCCTCGGTCACCACGACGACCCTCATCCTTCACGTCTGGGGCGCGCAAACGGCCTGGCTTGCACCTCTGTTCACGCTCCCCCTGATCCTGATCTTCGGGGAACTCACCCCGAAGATGCTGGCGGTCAGTCATGCGGAACGGGTCTCGTATCTCGTCGCGCGGCCCCTTGAAATCTTTTCGCTCCTCATCACCCCGCTCCAGGCCGTCCTCAAGAGGATGGTCGACCTCTGCCTGAGGGTCCTCGGGGTCCCGGCCGCCCTGAGTCCGTCAGGAATCTCGGAAGAAGACTTCAAGGTGATCCTGGATGTCGGACGCCAGCAAGGGGTCGTGGAGCCCGCCGAGCACAAGATGATCGAGCGCGTGCTGGCATTCGCCGAGGTACCGGTCCGCCAGGTGATGACCCCCCGCGGCGACATGTTCTGCCTCGATGTACACCTCTCCTTTGATGAGGCGGTCGCCGCCATCACGAAGGCCGCCTTCTCCCGGATCCCGGTCTACCAAGAGACCATCGACCGGATCGTGGGCACCCTGAGTGCCAAGGACCTTCTCCGGGTCAAGGCGGAGGGATCACCCCCGCCCACCTTGAGTTCCCTGCTCCGCCCCCCTTTCTTCATCCCGGAGACTACCCGCATCGACACGCTCCTCAAAGAGTTCCAGCGGCGCGGCCGGCATCTGGCGATTGTGGTCAACGAATACGGCGCCACCGCCGGGCTCGTGACCCTCGAGGATCTCCTGGAAGAGCTCGTCGGGGAGATCGCCGACGAGTTCGACCAGCCCCCGCAACAGGAGTACACGGCATGATCCCTCTCCTTGTCATCCTCATCGGGTGCCTTCTCCTCCTGGAGGCCTTCTTCTCCGGCTCGGAGATGGCCCTGATCTCGTGCGATCGGATCAAGATTCGCCACCTGGCGGGAGAGGGCGTGACGGGGGCCCAGGTGGCAGAGCGGCTGCTCCAGCGACCGGACCGACTCCTGGCAACGACCTTGGTCGGGACCAACCTGTGTGTCGTGACCAGTTCGACGGCCGCCACCGTCCTCTGTCTCTTCCTCCTCGGAGAGGGCCGCGAGTACTACGCGACGGTACTCCTCGCCCCCTTGGTCCTCCTCTTCGGCGAGATGGTCCCCAAGGCCTACTTCCGGCAGCATGCCGATCGCCTGGCGCCCCTCTTGGCGCCGCCGCTTCACCTCTGCCTGCGCCTCTTCGCCCCACTCACCACCATGGTCCACCGCGCCTCGACGTTGCTCCTCACCCCCCTCAGGATTGCCCCGTCCGAGCGCGACCCCTACATCACCCGCGAGGAGCTGAAATTCCTAGTCCAGGAAGGCAGACATCAGGCCGACCTCGACACGGGCGAGCGGCGGATGATCCACAAGATCATTGACTTTGGCGAGACCACTGTTCGGGAGGCCATGATCCCTCTCATCGAGACGGTGGCAGTCCCCGCTTCCGCGACGGTGGCCGAGGCCGTGACGGTGGTAGGTGAGCACCAGTTCTCTCGCATCCCTGTGTTCGAGGAGCGCATCGACCAGATCGTCGGCATCGTCCACGCCTTCGACCTCCTCTCGGCCGACTCCGAGACGCCCCTCGCACCGCTCATCCGCCCGGCGCACTATGTTCCAGAGACAAAACTCGTCGCCGACCTGTTCCAGGAGATGCGGCGGGGGCGGTTCCACATGGCTGTCGTGGTGGACGAGTACGGCGGGGTGGTGGGGATCGTGACGATCGAGGATCTCCTGGAGGAGATCGTCGGCGAGATCGAGGATGAATACGACGAGGAGCCGCCTCCCCTGAAACGCCTCCCCGACGGTTCCTACCTCGTCGATGCGCGGCTCGAAGTGGAGCGGCTCCGCGAAGAGCTCGGGATCCAGGTCCCCGAAGGGGAATACGAAACCCTGGGCGGGTTCCTCCTCCACCTGTTTCAGAAGATCCCCGACACCGGGGAGGAGGTTCAGTATCGGGGCATGCGCTTCGTCGTCGCGGCGTCGGATAGGCGGAGCATTGTCAAGGTGAGGATCCGACTGATGGATCGCCAGGGGGAGGATGAAAGACAGGCCTAACGGAAATGGTCAAACCCCCTTCCGAGCGGTTCCCGCCTTCCCCGAGGGCCGACGAGGATGAGCCCCTCGTCTCCGGGACGGATCTCGCCGACGGCATGGGGCCGGGCGAAGCCCGTGCGGACAAGGGCCTCCTCGATCGTTGCCGAAGGGGCCCCGCTTGTGAAAAGGAGTTCAAAGTCCTCACCTCCGCCCAGCGCCAGCCTCAAGGGAACCAATCCAACAAGCTCGGCCACCTGCCGCGTGGACGGATCCACGGGAATCCGGTCAGCAAAGATCCGAGCCCCCACCCCACTCTCCTCCGCTAGCCGCGTGAGATCCGAGGCGAGCCCATCGCTGAGATCGATCATGGCCGTGGCGATCCCGGTCTCGGCCAGGACTCTCCCCTCTCGATAACGTGCCATGGGATAGAGCAGGGCCTGCATCGTCTCTCGGAGGGCCTTCCGGGTCTTCGGCGGGATGTGCGTCCCCCGCCTGCCCTTCACCGCTGAACGCTCAACCCGGTACCCCGCCTTCAAGGCGCATAGTCCCGCTGCGGCCCTCCCGAGAGGACCGGTGACCCAGATGGTCTCTCCAACCTTTGCCCCGGAGCGGCGAACGAGGTGATGTGCTTCCCCCTCTCCTATGACGGTCACGCCGAGGATGAGACGAGAAGCTTCCGAGAGATCCCCCCCTACGATTGCAACCCCTGCTGCCTCTGCTGCCTCCCAGATCCCCCGGTAGAGACCATCCACGCGCTTTATGGGTGTCCTCGCGGGAAGACCCAAGGCGACGAGAGCGTACTTTGGAATCGCCCCCATGGCCCCGACATCGCTCAAGCTTACGGTGAGCCCCTTGTGTCCCACGGCCTCCGCAGGGCACCATTCCCAGCGGAAGTCCTTTCCCTCCACTAGGACATCTACCGTGGCCACTAACGCGAGGCCGGGGGATGGCTGCATGATGGCCGCATCATCCCCCATCCCGACCAGGACCTCAGGGGGCAGAGGCGGAGCCTTCGCGCGGAGCCTCCTCAGCAGGCCGAACTCTCCCACCGCCCGCGCGGTAGGGGCCCCAGCCATGATGAGGCGACCCCTCTTTTTTGTTCTTGAAATCTTCGGACTCACAAGTCTACGGACACCCCCGCTCGTCTCGCTCCGTCCCCCAAAGGGCAGGTAACCGTCCAAGTATACACCTGTCCTCGGCAATCACCTGTCCGATTTCTGCTATGATCCACGTCTATCCGGGGGGACCACCTAGAGGAAATCTTCAGAGCTTCTGCCTGACGGTGAAGGAGGGTGTGCCCGCTACAACCACTGATGCCGGTTCGCATAGAACGTGGCGGGCCTGTCGGGGTGCTTCTTCCGAAACGCAAGGTATCGCCGGAGCACTGCTCGGTACCGACGGTCGGATGTCTTCAGCTTTGTATGGGGCATCGTGATCAAGGCCCGTTCCACCGCCCAGACGTTTCTTGATGAAAGTCGCCAGTTGGATCGGCGGAGCGTCCGCAGGTCGAGCACCCCGTATCCGATGATGCGCCCGGAGCCATCCACGTAGGGATCCACGTAGCTCATCGCGAGTTGCCGGAGCGACCGGTACACGGGTTTGCGCCCGTGTAGCCCGGCGTCACGCGAACGCGCCACGGTGCCGTAGCGTTGCCGGTGGCGAAAGAGGAAGACGACGTGGTCGAGGTTGTCCTGCGACTGGAAGTCGAAAAGCAGCGGTGGGTAGCCGTGCTGCTCGAGGATGGTCGCCGCCGTCACGGCCGCCTCGAGGCAATGCGCCTGCCAGTGCCGGACTGCACCACGAAACGTCCGCAGGGTCTCTCCTGCCTTTTCCCAATTGTAGGGTAGGGCCCGGAGAAACTGCTGGACTTGCCGCGGCGTCCGGTAGTTCTGGATGATGGCCCACTCCTTGGGCCGAAAATGCTTTCTACTCGGGGCGGTTGGAATCGATCTTGTGTGCTTCCGGGGCATAGGCTCCGCTCAAGATACACCTTCGTTCAGGATTCGGGACCACACTTCTAAGGCCTGACCCTTTGACCGTGCCCATTGCGGTCCTGGACCGTGTCAAGACTTCAAAGGGGCCGGCCAGGTGATGGCGGGCTTTTCCCCCACAGCCCAGGCTTCCGCTGCTGACGTTGCGATCGCCATATTCTGTTCGACGAGCTGGCGATAGTGATCCGAGTCCGCCCTGTTGATCGCGGAAGGCACGCGGATGATCGGTCCTACGACGCAGGTGACGGTGCTCCACGGTTTCGGCAGCGCCATGCGGTCCCAGCTGTTGAGCCGCCAGGCTCGATGGAATCCAACCCCCAGCGGAACAATTGATATCCCCGTCCAGGAGGCGAGATAGATCAGTCCCCGTTTGACCTGCCGTCGAGGCCCCAGGGGGCCGTCGGGGGCCACGAGGAGGTGGGTGCGCTTGCCCAGCCGAAGCAGTTCTTCCATCGCGTCCACCCCGCCGCGTCCCGACGAGCCTCGAACCGTGTAGACGCCGAACCAACGACAGACCTGAGCCAGGAGTTCTCCATCCGCGTGCCGGCTGATCAGTGCTGTGACATCAGCTACGGACCGCAGCGTCGTGAGGAACAACAGACTCTCGTGCCACAACGCATAGATGTAGCGCTCCTGCAACGCCGGGTCCCACGGCTCGATGTGCTGGCCCTGTGTGTCGAAGAGGCAGCGAAGGGTGCTGCTCCAGGCGCGCAGCGCACCTGCCCCCAGCCATCCCGCCAATTTAATCAAATGCGGGTTGCGCAGTTTCATCGCTCGCTCTCCATCTCCAGAGGTTCGTACTGTGGCTTGCGTTAGCCCGCACGGCCTCCTTGGCGCGCCTGCCGGAACTTAGGTTAGCTATCGCTTGCCCCTTGTCAAGCAGGAAACGCGGGTACCGCGCAGACCGTCACAGGGCGAGATATTCAAGTTCCTCGAGGACGCGAGAGCGGATCTCCTGCGTAGTCGGCAGCTTCCGGACGATGCGACCATTGCGGAGGAGGGGCGTGAGGAGCGATTCGACGGAGGCGCCGCACGGGCAGGCCGGGGGAGAGGCGTCGGCCGGGAGCACCCACCGAAGGCGGCAACCGCGACACCGGTAGACCGCCTTTCGCCCGGATCGCTTGCCCCGCTTGGCGATGGGTCGCCCATCGATCTCTACCAGATCGAGCGCGAAGTTCATCACGGGCGCATTCGAGATGGCGGTGCCGACCCCGTACGCATCGGCCAACGGGTTGAGCCGTTGGATCTCAGCCTCATCCAGACCCCCGGAGATGAAGAGCTTCACCCAGGAGAACCCCCGGTAGTCCAACTCCCAACGAACCTCCCTCAGAATCTCCAGCATATCGCCCCGGCGGGAAGCGGGCGTGTCAAGCCGCACGGCGAACAGGTGCTCGCCGAGGGCCTCCGCCACGCGGAGCGCCTCGAACTTCTCATCGCCGAGGGTGTCGATGAGCACCACCCTTTTCACCCGGGGATCGATGCTCGCATCAAAGGCCTTGGCCGCTTTCACCGTATCCCCCAAGATGAGGACCAGGGTATGGGGCATGGTCCCCACCGGCTCCTCCTTGATAAGCTCAGCCGATTTCACCACCGCCACACCGTCACATCCCCCGATGAAGGCGTTCCGCTCGATCATGGGTGCCAGGACAGGATGCATCCGCCGCGCCCCGAAGCTGATCACGGTCCGCCCCTCTGCTGCCCGCTTACACCGGGCGGCCTTCGTGGCGATCCCGGAGGCCTGACAGAGGAGACCTAAGATCGCGGTCTCATAGTGTCCCCACTCCCGATACGGGCCTCTGGCCGTCAGGATCGGTTCTCCTACCCGAAAGGATGATCCCTCGCTGAAGGCATCCACGTCGACCGGCAGCCCGGTGAGCAGCCCCGCCACCTCCTCGATCCCGGCCAAAACGCCCCACGCCCACGACTCGGGGAAGGCCTTGAGGGTCACTTCCGCCTCGACGACCGCATTGATCTTTTCGCGGTCAAGGATCTCGAGCGTCCGCAGGAAGTAGACATCGGTGATCCGTCCCGCCTTGATATCGTCTTCCCGTGCCGTATGAAACATCCCCACCCC
>CAYSDK010000012.1:4570-17898 GCA_964429865.1 uncultured bacterium | reverse complement strand
TAGGCCGCCGATCCCTTGATTGCGGAAAGCATCTCATCAGCGAGTCGTTGAAACTCCCGCACGCTCAACGTCTCCCCTCGTCGCGACGGATCAATGCTCGCTCGCTCAAGTGCCGCTCCGATCTCCTGCCGATCCAACGAATCCCACCGCGTTTGCCTGAGGGCATTCATCAGCGTCTTGCGCCGGTGGGCAAAGGCGGCCCGCACCAGGCGGAAAAAAAGAGGGGGGTCCGCGGGGGCGACGCGAGGGTGTGG
The DNA here is from genome assembly GCA_964429865.1 of uncultured bacterium. GTDB lineage: Bacteria > Methylomirabilota > Methylomirabilia > Methylomirabilales > CSP1-5 > CSP1-5. The sequence continues at coordinate 17,644 of CAYSDK010000012.1, read as the reverse complement.
CAGGACCGTAAACTTGACCACGGCGGAATCAACCTGAGGCCTCGGATAGAAGGCTGTCCGGGGCACACGGATGACGGTCCGGACATCGGTGTAGTACTGGGCCAGTACCGAGAGGGACCCGTATGCTTTCGTGCCCGGAGAAGCCATCAACCGCTCGGCCACCTCCTGTTGCACCATCAGGAGGAGGAGAGAAAATCGATGGCTGGCCTCAAGCAGCCGCGCAATGAGCGGGGTCACAATGGAATAGGGGAGATTCGCGATGACCTTCCAGGGCCCCTCCCCCAAGAGGGAGCTGAGGTCGAGGTGCCGGGCATCCCCCCGGACGAGCGTGACGTGCCTTTGGCCTTGGAAGAGGGGCTCCAGGATCTGAAAGAGCCCTGGATCGATCTCGACCGCGATGATCCGGTCACAGCGCTCGGCCAGGGCGCGAGTCAGCGTCCCAATCCCCGCCCCGATCTCCAAGATCCGATCACTTCCTTGAAGCTCCGCCCCGTCTAGAATCTTTCGCAGGACGGCCGGGTCCACCAGGAAGCTCTGGCCCAACCGCTTCTTGGGACGAAGGCCGTGGGTCAGCAGCAATCGACGCGTGTCGGTCAAGATCGAGGCCATGGCCAGCCCGTTCAGTTGCCGGCGCCCCCCTCCCGGGCCATGCGGAGGTAGATCTGGGCCAACACATTGGCCGGGTCAGTGGTCAAGGCCTTCTCCCACGTGGAAACGGCCTGCGATGTCTCGCGTCGTTGATAGTGGAGAAGCCCGAGCTGGACGAGGGCATCGGCATAGGTGGGATGCAGCTCCAAGGCGTGCTTCAGGGCCGTCTGTGCCCGATCGCCATCACCCGCCTCCATGTAGCAACGGGCTAGATTACAATGGAGATCGGGAAAAAGGGGCGCCAGGCCGATGGCCTTCTCGTACTCCTGGACCGCCTGGGGATAGAGACCGAGCCCCTGATAGGCCTTGGCCAGTTCGGCATGGGCATTGGCCAGGCGTGCCTGCGCATGCGTGGGGAGGCTCGAGGCTTTCGCCTCCTCTCCCTCCCTGGCGAGGCCGTACTCCCGGAGGGCTTCGCTGTATGCCCCCATGTCGGCCAGCGTGATGGCGAGATTGAGCCGTGCTTCGGTGTACCGGGGGTTGATGGTCAGGGCTTGGCGAAAGACTTCCACGGCCTTGTCCGGGGAGTTCCGTTGGGAATAGATGAAGCCGAGCATATTGTAGATATTGGCATAGAGGGGCGTGTGTTTGATAATTTCCAGGAGTAATACCTCTGCCTCATCGTACCGCCCCGCCTGGAAGAGGGCCGTCGCCTGCTGCATCTGCTGCTTCAACTGCCGAGCATCCATGGATCAGGGGCTACTCTGGGCCGGGCTTGAGCGAATGTTTGAAGGTCGTCTTGAGGTCTTCCCACGATTCCTTGAACAGATCCCAAATCCCCCCCGTTGCCTCCTCGGAATTCTTCTGATCCTCGCCCGGTCGCGACTGGAGCACCACCTTAACCCCAAGACGATCTCCGGCCTCTACCGCCCAGAGAGAGTCGGGGTATTTCTCCAGGAGCTGGCGGTATGCCTCCTGGGCCTTCCCTTTCTCCTCCATCCGGGCGTAGCACTCCCCCAGGTAGAAGAGGGCCATGGGCTCGAGACCGGTGCCATTGTAACGGTCGATGACCCCCTGGAACCGACCCACGGCCCCGTTGAACTTGTCCCGCTTCAGGTAGAAGAGGCCCACGTCCATTTCATGCGTTGCCATACGGCGGCGGGCGACCGAGATCTTCGCCTCGGCATCCTCCCTGTACGGGGTGTCTGGGACCTCGCTCACGAGCTTGCGAAAGGCAACGACCGCACGCCGGGCGGCGGTCTGATCCCGATCCGCCCGCTCGATCTGGCGGAAATAGGTCAGGCCCACATAGTACAGCGCCTCATCCACGCGCTCGTTGCGGGGATACAGGTTCAGAAATCGCTCATACTCCGCCCGGGCCTGCTCGTAATGCTCCTCTTGAAAATAGGTCCGGGCGATCCCGAGGCGGGCCTCGGGAATGAGGGGGCTGTCAGGAAACTGGGTAACGAAGAAGCGGAGCATCTCCCGGGCCTCCTCGTACCGCCCCTTCATAAACTCGAGATTGGCCCGCCAGAAGAGGACCTCCTCATTCCGCGGCATCATCTGGTCCCGCGTACTGGCACAGGCGCCCAGGATGAGCGACAACGGGACCAGCAAAACAAGGAGAACTGTCCGAGTCCGCAGACTCGCGATCACACGATGCCTCCACGCAAGAGGGTGACGCGATCCAGCCAAACCTACTGGACGCGCCGAGGGGTGTCAAGGAAAAATGGCGAAATGGACCGAATGCGACGCGCGCCAGGACGGGTTACGCCGATTCGGCCTTCTTCTTTTGGTATAAGAGGATGGGACGATTCCGGTCCAGGATCACCTCTCGCCCGATGATCACTTCCGCTACGCCGGTCTGAGAGGGGATCTCGTACATGACATCGAGCATGATATCCTCGAGGATCGATCGAAGGCCTCGGGCTCCCGTGTCTCGGCGCACTGCGGCTTGTGCCACGGCCCGCACCGCCTCATCGGTAAAGGTCAGCTTCACCCCCTCAAATCCAAAAAACCGCTGGTATTGTTTCAGCAGGGCGTTCTTCGGCTCCACCAGGATGCGAATCAGGGCCGCTTCGTCGAGCTCGTGGAGCGGGGCCACCACCGGGAGGCGCCCGACCAGCTCAGGGATCATGCCGAACTTCAGGAGGTCCTCCGGCTGAACCTCGGCGAGAGTTTCTCCGATCTTCCTGTCGCGCCGCCCCTGGATCACGGCCCCGAAGCCCATCGCCTTTCGGCCGATCCGGTCCTCGATGAGCTTCTCCAGCCCGATGAAGGCACCGCCGCATATGAAGAGGATGTTCGTGGTATCGACCTGCAGGTACTCCTGCTGGGGGTGTTTGCGTCCCCCCTGGGGGGGCACGTTGGCCACCGTCCCCTCCAGGATCTTGAGCAGTGCCTGCTGGACCCCCTCGCCGGAGACATCACGGGTGATAGATGGGTTCTCGGATTTGCGGGCGATCTTGTCGATCTCGTCGATATAGACGATTCCCCGCTCGGCGCGTTCGATGTCATAGTCGGCTATCTGGAGCAGGCGGAGGATGATATTCTCCACGTCCTCCCCCACGTATCCTGCCTCCGTGAGGGACGTGGCATCGGCGATCGTGAAGGGGACATCCAGGATCTTGGCAAAGGTCTGCGCGAGCAAGGTCTTCCCCGATCCGGTCGGGCCGATGAGCAGAATATTGGACTTGGCCAGCTCGGCCTCGTCGTACCGGGGCTTGGCGTTGATCCGTTTGTAATGATTGTATACCGCCACCGAGAGGATCCGCTTGGCGCGCTCCTGCCCGATGACGTATTGGTCCAAGATGGCCTTGATCTCCGCCGGTTTGGGAATATCCCCGAGGTCCCTCCCTCGCTCCTCCTCCAGCTCCTCGGAGATGATGTCATTGCACAGCTCGATGCACTCATCACAGATATAGACGGTCGGTCCGGCAATCAGCTTGCGGACATCCTCCTGGCTCTTGCCGCAGAAGGAGCACTGGAGTTTTCCGCCATGCTTGACCGGCTTGGCCATCTCTTCCCTCCTATTGCCGTGACGCCCGCGCCAGTATCTCTGAGGGGAGCTTCGCCCCGTCTCGCGAGACGATCACCTCATCGATGATGCCGTACTCCCTGGCCTGCCCGGCGGTCATGAAGAAGTCCCGGTCCGTATCCTTCTGGATCTTCTCGAGGGCTTGGCCCGTATGGGCGACCAGGATCCGGTTCACCTCATCCCGGACCCGGAGGATCTCTCGGGCCTGGATGTCGATGTCGGTGGCCTGGCCATGGACGCCCCCCAATGGCTGGTGGATCATGATCCGGGCGTGAGGCAGCGAGTAGCGCTTCCCCTTCTTGCCCGCCGCGAGCAGCAGCGCCCCCATGCTGCTGGCCTGCCCCATGCAGATGCTCTCCACGTCCGGTTTAATGTATTGCATCGTATCGTAGATGGCAAGGCCCGCCGTCACCGAGCCACCCGGACAGTTGATGTACATGTGGATATCCTTCTCCGGGTCCTCGGCCTCCAGGAAGATCATCTGGGCGATGACCAGATTGGCATCGACGTCATCGATGGGCTGCCCGAGGAAGATGATCCGATCCTTCAGGAGACGGGAGAAGATATCGTACGCCCGCTCCCCGCGGCTCGTCTGTTCCACCACCATGGGCACGAGATACATGGGCAATCCCCCTCCCCTTGCCCCGGCAGCCTGTGCCGGGGGTCCTCCCCTACGGGATGGTAATGAGGTCGTAATTGTCCAGAATCCTCGCCTGCGCGAAGAGAAACTCCACGGTCTTCCGCTCGACAACGTTGGCCGCGACCGCCTCCATGCGACCCTCGCGGCGCAGGTGGGCCCTGAGTTCATCCGGCGTGTGGTGGAGCACAGACGCCAATTGCTCCACCTCAGCTTCCACCTCGTCGGGGGTGGCCGCAATCCCTTCCTGCCGCGCGATGGCGTCGAGAACCAGGATGTGCCTGGCCCGCTTCCGAGCCGCCTCCTCCAGCTTCAAACGGAACGAGACATCTCCTTCCAGGCGTTCCGGGCGACCGCCCCGCGAGGCGGAAAAGTCGCGAAGCATCCCCTCCATTTCTCGGCGCACCATGCCTTCGGGGACCTCAACGGGATGGGCGGCTGCGATCTTCTCCACCACCTCCCACTTGAGGCGCTGTTCCTCAGCGTGCTCCTTCCGCGTGAGAACATCCTGACGGACCTTCTCCCGGAGTTCCCGTAACGTCCCGCACTCGCCCACGGCTTTGGCAAAGGCGTCATCCAGGGGCGGGACCCTTTTCTTCTTGACCTCCTTCACCGTGAACCGAAAGAGGACCTCCTTCCCCCGGAGGTCCTTCCGTGGATCATCGGGGGGAAAGGCCACCAGGACATCCCGGAGCTCCCCCTTCTGGGCGCCGACGAGACGCTCGTCCACACCCGGGAGCAACTGGCCCGCGCCGAGCTCCAGGGTGAAATCCTCCACCCGAAGGTCCTTCCTCGGTTTTCCATCCACGAACCCCTGCGCATCAACGATCAGCCGATCCTCTCTGAGAGCCGGCCAGCCCTCCACGGGGACATATTCCGCTGCCCGCTCCCGGAGGAGCTTGAGGTGCTCCTCCACCTCCTGGTCGGTCACCTCCATCTTCTTTCGAGAGACCGTAACCCCCTTGTAGTCCTTGACCTCGAGCGGGGGCTTGACCTCCACGACGGCCCGGTACCGCAGGGGCTCCCCGAGCTGGAAGTCAACCTCCTCGACCGTGGGAAGCCCAACCGGGTCCAGGTGGGACTGCTGGAGCGCCTGCCGGTAGGTCGTCGGGATCATCTCCTGGAGCACCTCTTCCCGAATCTCATCTCGGAACCGACGCTCGAGGATCTCCCGGGGCACCTTTCCTCGCCGAAAGCCCGGGAGGGCGACCCGCTGACCCAGCTTTCGATACGCCCCTTCCACCGCGGGGCGGACCGCCTCAGGCGAGACCTCTACGGTGAGGGCGCGCTTGCATCCGGTGAGTTCTTCGACACTGATCTTCATCGCCGCGTCCCTTGGTGCGAGAGGGGGGAGTCGAACCCCCACGGTTTTACCCACGGGATCCTAAGTCCCGCGCGTCTGCCCATTTCGCCACTCTCGCCCTCTTGGTTCATCGTTCAGAGTTCATAGTTCAGAGTCGCTCACCCATGGTCCACGGCCCTCCAAACTCTATGAACCCCTTACCCCGCAACCCTGAACCCATTTTGGTGGGCCGCCAAGGACTTGAACCTTGGACCCGCTGATTAAGAGTCAGCTGCTCTACCAGGCTGAGCTAGCGGCCCCCGTCTTTGGAGCTATCGGCTGTCAGCTATCAGCAATCAGCTCGCGTCAAGAGGCCCGACCGGAAACCTGCTGACCGCTGACTGCTGCCCTTCATGGCGCGCCTGAGAGGATTTGAACCTCTGACCCACTGCTTAGAAGGCAGTTGCTCTATCCCCTGAGCTACAGGCGCCCCGTCTAGTTCACAGTTCATGGTTCATAGAAAACCAAAAAAGCAAGCCTAGTGGACTTTCTGGGCACTGAACCATGAACCCTGAACTATGAACGCCGCCTTCAGCGGCTATGGCGCGCCCAGCAGGATTCGAACCTGCGACCTACGGATTCGAAGTCCGGCGCTCTATCCACCTGAGCTATGGGCGCACTAGCGAGCCACGAGTGATGAGGACTCACTCATCCCTCAGCACTCAGTCCTCAGTACTATATTCTTCTTCTTCTGGGGTGAACGGAGGGATTTGAACCCTCAACCCCTGGAGCCACAGTCCAGTGCTCTAACCGTTGAGCTACGCTCACCATCGCTCGTATTCGGTTCATGGTTATTGGTTCATGGTTCATAGCCAAACTCCGTTAGGCCACTACACCCTGAACCATGAACCCTGAACTATGAACGCCGCCTCTGGCGGTGTGGCGCGCCTGAGAGGATTTGAACCTCTGACACACGGCTCCGGAGGCCGTTGCTCTGTCCGGGCTGAGCTACAGGCGCACGAAATTCCACCCGACACGTCCCGTGGTCGGGATGATCGCGCAACGTCCTCTCAACGATTGGTCCGGGCGATCCCGCACCGACCCTCTTGAACGATTGGTCGGGGCGAGAGGATTTGAACCTCCGACCCCCTGCGCCCAAGGCAGGTGCGCTACCAGGCTGCGCCACGCCCCGATGATGATGCCTCCCTCGCCCCGACCGAACTTCGCTTATGAGCGTTGCGGGACGACCCTCCCGCTCCAGTGCGGGATGCGCACCCAGGCTGCGCCACGCCCCGAGTCGATGCCCTCCTCAGAATCACCCCCTATCCCTGAGCCGTATCAAGATCTCCTGACACGCCTCCAGGGCCCTGGCGCGATGACTGATTCGGTTTTTCAGGGCCGGCCCGATCTCGGCAAACGTCTGACGATATTCGGGGACGTAAAAAATGGGGTCGTAACCGAACCCGGCCGTCCCCCTCGGCTCCCACGCGATATACCCTTCGCAGACTCCTTCGGCAAACTCGGTCGGTCTCCCCGGTTGGGCCACGGCAACCACGCAACGAAAACGGGCGGTCCGTCCGTGCCAGGGGTAGGTCCGAAGCTGCTTCAGGATCTCCTGGATCCGATCTTCGTCGGTCGCCCCCTCCCCCAGGAAACGAGAAGAACGAACCCCCGGGGCCCCACCGAGGGCATCCACCTCCAGGGCGGAATCCTCAGCGAGGGCAACACAGCCCGTGAAGGCCACTCCGCGTTCGGCCTTCGCGGCGGCGTTCTCCCGGAGGCTCGAGCCTTCCTCCTTCAGAACCGGTGCATCCGCAAGGGTAGAATACGGAACCCACTCTACCTCAAGGTCACCGACGATCGCGGTAATCTCCCGGAGCTTGTGAGGATTCCGCGTCGCCAGGACAATTTTCATGGTAGACGCGGGGTTAGCTCTTGTCAAGGGGCAATTTGACCGTCTGGAGCCGCTCCGCGAGCAATCGTTGCTGCAGCCGAACGAGCTGTCGTACTCCCCCGGCCGCGACGGCCAACATGGCGTCGAGCTGCTCCTTGCTGAAGGGGGATTCCTCCGCCGTGCCCTGAATCTCGATGAATCTCCCCGCTCCCGTCATCACCACGTTCATGTCCACTTCGGCGATGGCGTCCTCGGCGTAGCAGAGATCCAAGAGGACGCGCCCCTCCACGATGCCCACGCTGATGGCTGCTACAGAATCCGGCAGGGGGTCCTCCTTGACCTTGCCCTGGTCCCTCAGCAGAGCCACGCTATCCGCCAAGGCCACAAAGCCGGCGGTGACCGCAGCAGCCCGCGTCCCGCCATCGGCCTGGATCACATCACAGTCGATGACGATCGTGCGCTCTCCCAGCCGCTTGAGATCAACCACGCCTCTGAGCGATCGGCCGACAAGGCGCTGGATCTCAGAGGTGCGGCCACTCACGCGCCCCGCCGTGACCTCCCTGGGAGTGCGCGTGGTCGTGGAGCGGGGAAGCAATCCGTATTCGGCGGTAATCCACCCCTGGCCCGAGTCCTTGAGAAACTGCGGAACGCGCTCCTCCACCGAGGCGGCGCACAGGACCTTGGTCTCCCCGATTTCAATCAAGGCCGACCCCTCGGGGTACTTGAGATACCCCCGAGTGATCGTGACCGGACGCATCTCGTCATCTCTGCGGCCGCCCGCCCGCATCTATCGCACCCTCTCAAATGAGTAGCGGGGCCTGAAGGGACGCCGGGTGTCGATGTGGCCGGCCAGTGTCAAGATTTCGGACCCCTCCACGAGGAGCTTGACCTGCTGGATTTCCCCAAAGTTGGCGGTGAGCGTATCCACGATGGAGTAAATAGTCAGGAGCTCTCCGCCGGTCCCCCCGGGGTGTTTTATCTGGAGATCGCGCGTGAAGTCCACGTATGCGGTCCCGCGGCCGTCCACATAGAGCTGCAGGAGCCCGACCCCCGGCGGGATCGTCGGGTTGAGGTCGGTCTGGGGCCCCTTGATGAGCTCGGCCACAGCCCGCTTTGCCTCCTCCACTATAGAGGCGGCCCGGGGGATCGTCCGCTCTTCTTCCTGAAGCCTATCCGCGTTGGGGACGGCGAAGAACAGGCGGATGCGCCGAGTGGTGGCATCGACCGCGCCTCCGTCCTGAACGGGAGAGCCTGGAGGTTCCGGGGCCCGCGGGGCGAGGACTCGACCCAGGAGAAACCCGAGAGCCCCCACCACAACGACGAGGAAAAGCAGGCCCAGGAGAAGCCTTCGATCCGGGAGGGGCGCCATTTCCCTCTACCTCTTGGCCGTGGGAACCGACCGACCGGGTGCAGGAGGGACGAGCCCCAGACGTCGCTCGTAGCGGTCCTTGAAGCGGACGATCCCCGCATAGAGAGCCTCAGCGACCCGGTCCTTGTGCCCTTCGGCTTGGAGGTTCTTTTCCTCCTGCGGGTTGGAGATGAAGGCCACCTCCAAGAGGACTGCTGGCATGGCGGCCCCCATCAGGACGAAGAAGGGGGCTGACTTTACCCCTCGATTGTCGACCTTGAGAATCTTGTCGAGCTCGTCGAGGAGGATCTGCGCCAGCTCGCTGGACTCCTTCAGATAGAGGGTGTTGGCCATGTCCCAGAGGATGGCTCTCAGGGCGTCTTCCTCTTTCGGCCTGAGTCCCCCGAGATTCACCGACAGGTTCTCCCGGATGGCGGAGGCCCTAGCGGAGCTGTCCGAGGGCTCTCGGCTCAAGAAGTAGGTTTCGAAGCCCTGAGCCTTGCTGCGATGAGCGGCGTTGACATGGATGCTGATGAAGAAATCGGCCTTGGCGCGGTTGGCAATGGCGGTCCGCTCTTCGAGCGGGACAAAGACATCCTCCGTCCGGGTCATGACCACCCGGATCCCCAACCGCTCTTGAATCAGACGGCGGAGTTTCAGCCCAATGTCTAAGACGACGTCCTTCTCCTGCAGACCATTGGGTCCGATGGCTCCCGTATCCCGCCCGCCGTGACCGGGATCGATGGTGATGGTCCTGAGACCCGTCACCGGGGGCACGGCGGGGGCTGCCGACGGGGCGCGGGGCGACGGGCGGGCAGGCGGAGTCTCGGGCGGGGGCTGGGCGGCTGCAGCCTTGACCCGGTACAGATCGACGACAATCCGTTCAGGGTTATTGAGGACAAAGGTCCGGGTCAGGCCCGCGAAGGCATCCCGGTGAATGCGAAAGATCGCCTCCCCCTGCCCTTGCGTCGGCTCCACCATCTCGACGACGCCATCGTTGATCCGAACGGCCTCGGAGAGCATGGGCGACAGGATGCCGCCTTCGATCCGGAGGCTCAGCTGAGACTTATTGTCCTCCTGCAGACGGAAATTGAGTGGTGTCAGCGCTTCAATCACCAATCGGGTATAGTCGGGATAGGCGTGGTGTCGCAGCAGGCGAAGGTTGTACCGCTCCTTTCCCAGCCAGACCACGCCGCCGGACCTATTCCAGTAGACCCGTCCTTCACCGTACCGAGCCTCGAGCGCCCGGACGAGAAACTCGACAGGAACCCAGAAGGCCCCCCGCTGTTTCACCGGAGGGGCCGTGAGGAGAAAGGTCGTATCGCCGACGACGACCCCTGCCTCGCCTTCCACCAGGCGGAAGGTCACGCCGTTCACCCGCAGTCCATCCCTCAGGACCCCTCCTCCGGTGATTTTTGCCACTTGGGCAAGGGGCACGTACTCCCGACCGCTCACCAGTTCGGTGGTGACAACCTTCCTTTGCCCTTCGTAGAGGATCTCGATCTCCCCCGGCCAGGCGAGATGAGCGAGGAGAAGGGACGCCGTCATCCCTACGAGGATCACAGATAGCTTACGCATCCGGTCCCGTCCTCTTCGGAGGCAAACCTTCATGTCCAGCATGAATAACATACATGTAAGGGCCTGTCAAGAAACTAAAATTTGGATGAGGGGACATTTCAGGATATATTGTTCGCGGTCGAGCATCACGGGGGGTAAGACGGTGAAAGAAGCTCCGGGGGCACGAAAGGCCAAGCTCTTCATCGCCATCCTCGCACCGGAAAGCCTTCTCGCAGCGGTCGAATCGTCCCTGAGTGCAGCCTTCGGTCCCCTCGACCTGAAGAGCGAGGTCTTCCCCTTCTCCTTCACCGAGTATTACGAGACGGAAATGGGATCCGGCCTCTATCGGCGCTTCGTGGCCGCCGAGACCCTGATCGCCCAGAATACACTTCCGGAGATCAAGCATCGGACCAATCAGATCGAGGGGCAGTTCAGCCCCGCGGGCGAGAGGACCCTGCAGCGCCGGATCAACGTCGACCCAGGCTATCTTACCCCGGCGAAAATCGTCCTGGCCAGCACCAAGGACTACGCCCACCGGATCTATCTGGACCAGGGGATCTTTGGGGACCTGCATCTGAAATACGAGCAAGGGGCGTACCAGCCCCTCCCCTGGACCTATCCCGATTATCGCACCCGGGAGGCGCTCGCGTTCTTCGCCGAGCTTCGCCGGCTCTACCTCCGGGATCGAGGCCCTTAAGATACCATTTCTCACGCTCTTGGGCGAGCGCTCCGTCGACCGGCCCCGCTTCGCGCGCCCCGGCACGCCCCTTGCAACCACCCCCTGACTACATAACATAGACGCAGCCGCTATGCTCTCTTTTCGCAAGAGTGCATTGGCTGCCGACGCCGGGGAGGCCCTGCGCCTTTGGCGCCCGGGAGGGTGCGGTAGTGCCGCGGAAGGTTCTGGTGGCCGATGACGACCGGCTCCTGGTTGGGCTCCTGCACGAGGCCCTCGAAGAGCGGGGCTATCATGTTTTGACCGCATTCGATGGGATCGAGGCCCTCGATCAAGTCCGCAGGGAGGCGCCCGACTTCCTCGTCCTGGATCTCGTCATGCCGAAGGTGGACGGGATCGAGGTTTGCCAACAGCTCAAGGAGGATCCCAGATCCCGGTCCATCCCGATCATCGTGCTCACCGGGACAGCCCCCGAGTCTTCGAAATGGCTCCGCTACGTCAGGGCCGACGCCTACGTCGCCAAGCGCAATATCGACGCGATCCTCCAAGACCTGATCCCGATCCTCCGGGCGTTCGAGGATGGAACCGCTTCTCCTGTCTGGGCCGAGCAGATCCGGGGTCTCGGAGAGATCCAGCCCCGCCGGATCGTCACCGAGCTGCTCGCCCACACCGCCCACTTCAATGCCCTCTTCCACAATCTCGGTGAAGGGATCCTCTTCCTGGACTCCTCCCATCGCATCCTCTACGCCAATCCGGCTGCCGCCGCGCTCTTTCAATGCCAGGAGCGGAACCTGGTGGGGGTGGCGCTCCCGACCATCCTGGATGGTCGAGACACCGACCCCTTGCTCCTCGCCCTGAAGGCCCTCGCCCGTCAGGAGGGGTTGGCCACGGAGCGGCTCGTCTATGCGTATCGGGACAGCACCCTCCAACTCACCATCACCAATCTTCTCGGGGAAGGATGGGCTGCGGGCCAGCTCCTGGTGATTCGTGATGTCACTCCGCTGTTCCTGCGGATTCGGGAGCTCGCGGCCCTGAATGACGTCTCCGCGCTCCTCACGGCGACCCTGGACCTTGACGAGCTTCTGCGCCTCATCATGGAGCGCATCCAGACCGTGATGGGCGTGGAGGCCAGCTCACTCTTTCTGAAGGATGACGAAAGGGATGAGTTGGTCTTTCGCATCGGATCGGGCGAACACGGGGAGGCGCTCAAGGGCCGGCGCTTGAAGGCGGGAAAGGGAATCGCCGGCTGGGTCTTCCAGCACGCGTGTCCACTCATCGTCCCGGATGTGCGACAGGACGGCCGGTTCTATCAGGGGGTCGATTATCTCACCGGGTTCACCACCAAGTCCGCACTCTGCGTCCCCCTCAAGCTCCGTGAGAAGATGATTGGCGTCATCCAGGTGTTGAACGGCCCGACCGACCGCCCGTTCGACCAGGACGACCTCAACCTCCTCTCGGCCATCGGTGCCCATGCCGCGACCGCCATTGAGAACGCCCGCCTCTATACCCAGGTGAAGTCCCACGCCGAGGGCCTGGAGCGCACGGTGGAAGAGCGGACCAGGGAAGTGGAGGCCGCCAATGCCCGCCTCCAAAAGGCCCTGGTGGAGGCCGAGGAGGCCTCCCGCCACAAGTCGTCGTTTCTGGCGAATGTGAGCCACGAACTCCGGACCCCCTTGAACACCATCATCGGTTTTTCCGAGGTCTTGCGGGACCAGCACTTTGGCCCCCTGACGGAGAAGCAGGCGCGGCACGTGCAGAACATTCACAACGCCGGCCACCACCTCCTCCAGATCATCGATGATCTGCTCGACCTCTCCAAGGTGGAGGTGGGACGGGTTGAGCTCCACCGGAAGCCGGTACGGATCGGCGATCTCATCGCCGAGACCGTCGCGATGATCAGGGACCAGGCCGGTAAGAACGATCTCGTCGTCGAGTCTGTCGTTGGCGCATCGCTTCCCTCCCTGTACGTCGATCCCTCCCGGGTCAGACAGATCCTGACGAACCTGCTATCCAACGCGGTGAAATTCACACCACCCGGCGGGCGCATCACGATCT
>CAYSDK010000012.1:0-4470 GCA_964429865.1 uncultured bacterium | reverse complement strand
CACACCACCCGGCGGGCGCATCACGATCTCCGCCCGAGTGGTTCAGAGTTCAGGGTTCGGCGATTTCGTCGAAATCGCCGTGAAGGACACGGGCATCGGGATCCGGCCGGAAGATCAGCCAAAGCTGTTCCAGCCCTTCATGAGACTCGAGGGGTCGCCAGGAGCGCAGTGCGAAGGAACGGGTCTGGGTCTTGTCATCATCAGGCGTCTCGTCGAGATGCACGGGGGACGCACCTGGGTCGAATCGGAAGGTGAGGGGAAAGGCAGCACGTTTACCTTTACCCTGCCGGTGGCTGAAGACCCCGGGCGGTGAGGCCGCGACATAACTACTTGTTTCGATTGGCCAGACATGCTGTTTAACGTTTCGTGAGGTCCGCCGTCTAACAAGATGAAGCGCCGGATGATGTTCATCACGGCGGACACACCAGAGGAGGAAACCGAGAATGCGAAAGTTCAGGTCTTTCATGGCCATGGCTCTTGTGGCTGGGTTACACGTGGCCGTTGGCGTCCCAGAGGGCTGGGCGCAGCAGGGACCCCCGCGGTCAACCCCGAGCGGGACGCAGACCGCAACCCCCGCGGAGCCCGGCAGGTTCAGTGAAGCAGACATCACCCCGGACAAGGTGGCGAAGGATGCGCGGTTCGCCGAATGGGTCGCGAAGCATCCCCGCTTGGCTGAGTTCCTGAAGGATCATCCCGGGATGGCCGAACGGCTGGCCAAGCATCCCCGGGCCGCCCACTTCATGCTGAACCACCCAGGCGCGGCCAAGTTCCTCGCAGAGCACCCGCGGCTTCGCGACGAGGCCAGGGAGGTCGCCAAGCATCGGAAAGAACTCCGGCAAGACACCCGGGAGCTGAGACAGGACCGTCGGGAGTTGCGCGAGGACCGTGGGGAGCTTCGGGAGGACAGACGGGAATTGCGCGAGGACGTCCGCGAAGGGGCTTCTCGCGAAGAGATCAGAGAGGACCGTGGGGAGCTTCGGGAGGACCGGAGGGAGATCCGTGATGACCGGCGGGAGATCCGCGACGACCGGCGAGAAATACGCGGGGACCGTCGGGAGATTCGGCAGGACAGGCGCGACGTCCGGCACGACGCCGGCCAGGGTCGGCCCGCGCCTGCTCCGCGCAGCCAGAAATAGGATCGATTTCGAGTAAAGACCCTCAAAGCAGAAGCCCCGGGTCATCCGACCCGGGGCTTTTTTTGTCCCGGCAACGTCCTGCTCTCCCACCCCGATAGACGGCGTCATCCGCCGTCAGCCCGGAAGGAAGTTACTTGTAATAACCGACTGCGCAGACCTGGTCGCTGACCTTGGTGACGTAGCTGACCTTCTGCACCGGCTCGGTCTGGCCTGGTCGCGGCCACATGTAGCCAACCTCGCTGATCTTGCCCTCCGTGGCAACCTTGTACATCTCCGCGCCGAGCGGCTTACCGGCCTTGTCCTTCAGGTCCTTGAGGCTCTTGCCGGTGAGGCTCGGATGGGCGGTGAAATTACCATCGGGACCGCCGCAGAACGGATACAGATCCCGGTCCTTGAACCCCCCTTCGCCCTTGGTGAACTCGCCCAGGGCCTTGGCCTTGTTCGCCTTGATCGCGCCCACCGCCTTCTCGAGCATGGCCTTGGCCTCGGCCGCGGTGCCATATTGGGCTTGGGCGGCGACGAGCGTCGCCACGGCCACGACAGAGAGCACAAAAGTAAGAACGAAGCCGACCTTCTTCACCATCGTTTACCCCCTTGTGATTGCGTTGACTGTGGCGGGTTGCCGGGGATCGTTTCTATCAAGTCGCGCAGAGATTGTCAATAGGAAAGAGTGCGTATCCAGGGTAGTCGGGCACCCACCGGAGGCGCATCGGGCGAAGGCGGGCTTGACAACCGTGGGAATTTTGGCGAGTCTTACCCCTAACTTTGGATGTCGGATCGCAGGGTCTGCCCCGGACCTAGCGGTGTGGGCGGACCTGCCGAGGGGTAGCAAAAGTCGCGGGGCGGGTCCGCGCGGCAGACTTGAGGGGGTCTTTATGTCGCCGATGCTCCTTTATGTCACCTCCGCTGTCAACCGTGCTCGACCTTGTGCCCTCATGGGCGCAGGTCTCGGAATCGTGCTTGCTCTGTCCGCCTGGGCGGGTGCCGCCACGGCGCAACAGCGAGCGCGCACCATCGATACGGTATCGGGGATGCCGCCGGTGGTGGATGCGGACAACCTGTACAGCGAGACGCAGGCTGATAAGCTGAGCCCCGCCGTTGCCGGCGCGTTGCCACGGATCTACGTGCCCAACCGTCAGTCCGGTGACGTGACCGTTATTGACCCGAACACCTTCAAGGTGGTGGATCGCTTCCCCGTGGGCCTGCACCCGCAGCACGTGGTCCCCTCCTGGGACCTCAGGACGCTCTGGGTGACCAACAATGCAGAGGGACGGGCTGATGGAAGCTTGACCCCCATCGACCCGACGACGGGCAAGCCGGGAAAAACCATCCCGGCGGATGACCCCTATAATATGTACTTCATGCCCGACGGCCGCTCGGCGATCGTGGTGGCCGAGGCGCTGAAGCGGCTCGACTTCCGCGATCCGCAGACGATGGCGCTGCAGAGCTCGCTTTCGGTGCCGGGGTGCGCCGGGATCAACCACGGCGACTTCTCGATCGACGGCCGCTTCGCCATTTTTACCTGCGAGTACCAGGGAAGCCTGGTGAAGATCGACCTCGTGAACCGGAAAATCCTCGGCTATCTCCAGCTCGCGAAGGGGGGCATGCCCCAGGACATCCGCATCTCGCCCGACGGCCAGACCTTCTTCGTGGCGGACATGAAGGCCGGGGGGGTGTTCCTGATCGACGGTGAACGGTTCACCGAGGTCGGCTTCATCAAGACCGGGGTCGGGGCGCACGGGCTCTACCCGAGTCGGGACGCGACGAAGCTGTACGTCGCCAACCGCGGCTCCTCCCACGTGTACGGCCCCCCGCGCGGCAAGGGGAGCGTGTCCGTCATCGACTTCGTCACGCGTGGGATCGTCGCCACGTGGACCATTCCCGGCGGCGGCAGCCCCGACATGGGCAACGTGAGCGCCGACGGCAAGGTGCTGTGGCTCTCTGGCCGTTACGACGACGTCGTCTACGCCATCGACACCACGACAGGCCAGGTCAGGACCATCCCGGTGGGCAAGGAGCCGCACGGCCTCACCGTCTGGCCCCAGCCTGGCCGCTACTCGCTCGGTCACACCGGGAACATGCGATAACACCCTACTCTCCCATGGCCGAAGCGTTCTACTCTCTAACGCCAATAGAACGAATAATTCTTCTCACACATCCAGGCTGACACGGATCGCTTCATTCACTCGCTGGATTGTCGGCCCGCTGAGGTTGCCGAGACGCTTTTGAAGACGGCGCTTGTCGAGGGTAAGCATCTGGGCCAAATTAACCATAGAGCTCTGCTTCAATCCTCCCTCCCCGGCAGGCAACACGACGGTAACAGGAAATTCCTTTATCGTCGTCGTGATAGCACCGACAATGGTCGTAGCAGCATAAGCGTTTCCAGTATCGTTCTGGATCACCAACGCAGGCCGAATACCCTTCTGCTCGCTCCCACGCCCAGGGTTGAAGTTCACCAGCCACACCTCGCCCCTTCGCGGAGTCAGTCCCTTCATTTGAGAAGCTCTCTAAATGCGGGCAAGCGTCGTTCGGCGGTCTCCCGGTCCTCTTCCACCATTGCTCGATATCCCTCCGCCAACTTCTGCTGGAGCTCCTTTTTCTGCCACAACCGCAAGGCTTCCTGAACGACCCGGCTGCGCGGTTTTTTCCTTTGGCGGCTGACCTTCTCTAGCACCTCAACCAGGTCCTCATCCAAGCTCAGTGTTACCTTCACCTTATGCGCCATCTTCACCCTCCCGAAGTACGACGAAAAGTATGATAAACCTTACCACATTTCGTGAGAAGAGACAAGGGCCAACGACCTCCTCTCCCACCCCGTCCCCAGGGCAATCGGGCAGCCGGACCCGCGGCCGTCATTCCTTCTTCTGCAAGCGCACGCGGTAGAAATAACGGATGACCACTCGTGAGGAGGACGTGATGTCGGCAAGGAGGCTGCAACCCATTCATCCGGGGCAGGTTCTCAGAAAAGAGTTCCTCGATCCGATGGGGATTAGCCAGTATCGGTTGGCGAGAGACATCAATGTGGATCCCCGCCGGATTAATGCCATCATTCATGGCAAGCGGGCGATCACTGCCGATACGGCCCTGCGTCTCGCGAGGTTCTTTGGCACTTCGGAGCGGTTCTGGCTGAACCTACAGGCGCAGTACGACCTCGAGGTCGAGCGAGACGAGCTTGGCGATCGGCTCGAGAAGGGAGTAAAGAGATTTGCCGCGACCAGTTGAATTGCCCTGGAAGACCGATCAATACACGAGCGCCCGGGTCTTGCGACCCGGGCGCTCTTTTTTATCCCGGCAACGACCTACTCTCCCACCCCGTTACCAGGGCAGTACCATC
>CAYSDK010000011.1:34632-38046 GCA_964429865.1 uncultured bacterium | reverse complement strand
CGAAGGCGCTTAAGGGTCCGGTGCGGGCCATCGGGCTGGAACACGTGATGCAATGCTACGTGATCTGGAAGTTCGCGGAGAATCAGGAAGGGGCCAAGAAATTCCTCATCGACTATGTCACGAATTTCCGGGAGGCGTTCGTCGCCGGCCAGTTCTACGACTTCCCCTGCTTCGAAAAGACGGTCCCGGATCTCCAGAAGCTGATCGCCAACGACCCCAGGGCCGCGCCCCCCGATAAGTACAAGGTGTTGGACGACGTCCTGAAGTGGGCGACCAATGTCGGCTACCCGGGGTACTCCACCGCGGCTATTGATGAAATTTACAGTACCTGGGTGCTGAACACCATGTTTGCCAAGGCGGCGAGCGGCGCGGCAACGCCGGAGGAAGCGCTGACGGAAGCGGATGCGACCTGCAAGCGCATCTTCGCCAAATGGAAGGAGAAAGGGCTCGTCTAGGCCGCCGACAGAGAACGAAATCCGCCGTTCTGTAGTCCTCTATTAAAACGCTCGACTCGCTGGCGGGAGGCTTCGGTTTCCGGAGCCTCCCGCCCTGTTCGGCGACCCGAGGAGCCCATTCTGAGAGCATAGGTGTGCCATGGCCACGGTAGAGACCCGAGGGATCAAGAAACACTTCGGTGACGTCAAGGCGGTGGATGGCGTGGACCTCTCGACGAAGGAGGGGGAATTCCTCGTCCTCCTGGGGCCATCCGGCTGCGGGAAAACCACCCTCCTCCGCATGATCGCCGGCCTCGAGAGACAGACCGCGGGCGATGTCCTCATCGGAGGGCAGGTGGTCAACGACCTGCCGCCGCGGGCCCGGAAGATCGCCATGGTGTTCCAGAGCTACGCGCTGTACCCCCACATGACCGTCTTCAAAAACATCGCCTTTCCCCTCAAGGCGCAGGGGATACCCAAGGAGAGCATCCCGAACAAGGTGGAGTGGGCCGCCTCGATGTTCGGGATCGAAAAGCTCCTCCACCGCAAGCCGCGCGAGCTTTCTGGCGGGGAACGACAGCGGGTCGCCCTGGCGCGCGCGCTGGTCCGGGAGCCGACTGTGTTCCTCCTGGACGAGCCGCTGTCCAACCTGGACGCGAAGCTGAGAACGTCCGCCCGTGACGAGCTTCAACAGTTTCAGCAACGGATCGGAATCACGGCGATCTACGTCACCCACGATCAGATCGAGGCCATGGGCCTCGGGGACCGCATCGCGGTCATGCATCAGGGAAAGGTGCGACAGCTCGGAACGCCCCAGGAGGTCTACAGAGAGCCGGCCGATACCTTTGTGGCTGGATTCCTGGGCTCTCCTCCCATGAACCTGGTCGAGAGGGATGATTACATCCTTGGCTTCCGGCCCGAGGATTTTCTAGCCAAACAGCTCCACGAAACCCAGGACAACCTGGCGACCTTTCAGTTCCAGATCACGCGGGTGGAACATCTGGGGTCCGATCGGCTCCTCTACGGGACCCTCGGTGATCCCTTTCCCCACGAGAAGATCATCGCCAACCTTCCCTCGACGGTGTCCCTCCCCATCCAGCAGGGGGAGACGTACGAATTCGCCGTCAGGCATAAGGACCTGAAATTCTTCGACCGGACCACGGGGCTCCGGACGGGTCCAAGGCCCTGGTAGGGAGGCGGAATGGAAGCTCGGGCACCGGCGGTGAGGGTTGCAGCGGACGCGCGCGGGAGCCGGCTCGGCCATATCCTCGACAGCGAGAAATGGCTCGGGTGGCTCATGATTGGACCCGCCATTCTCTATATCATGCTATTGGTTGGCTTCCCCTTCTTCCTGGCGCTCTACTACAGCGTAAGCGACATCACCATCGGAAGCCGCAGCTTGAACTTCGTAGGCCTGAAGAACTTCGCGGGCATCATTGGGACCGCGGCCTTCAAGACATCCCTCAAGAACACCTTCATCTTCGCCCTCGTCTCTCAGATTCTGGTCCTGGTCCTCGCCAAGGTGCTGGCCCTCGCCCTCTACAAGGATTTCCGGGGAAAGTGGCTCGTCCGGTTCCTGATTCTCCTCCCCTGGGTTGCACCCATCTCCCTGGGAACCATCGGCTGGCTGTGGATCCTCGACTCAATCTACAGTGTGATCAACTGGACGCTTCGGTTCTTTGGCATCTTTGGTCCCGACACCTGGCCCATGTGGTTGGGGATCCCGCACCTCGCCATGAGCTCCGTCATCACGGTCCATGTCTGGCGGTTGCTTCCGCTGGCAACCGTCATCCTCCTGGCCGGCCTCAGCTCCATTCCACAGGACATCCACGATGCGGCCGCCGTGGATGGGGCCGGGTTCTGGCGGCACCTCTTTCAGATCACCGTGCCGTTGCTCCTGCCTATTATGGTCGTGGCCGTGCTCTTTGGGCTGGTCTTCACGTTCACCGATATGATCGTGATCTTCGTGCTGACGCGTGGCGGGCCGTACGACACGACGCAGGTCTTGGCGAGCCTCGCCTTCTTCACGGGGATTCAGGGAGGAGACCTCGCCGAAGGCGCAGCGATTGCGCTCTTCCTTTTTCCACTGCTCCTCGCCGCGGCCGTCGTCTTCCTTCGCATCGCCCGGCGGGCGGAGGTGACTTGAGATGACCCCTGTACAGAAGGCAAAGCGACTGGGGACCAGCGGCCTTCACATCGCTACAGTGTTGGTGTTCACCCTCTTCACCGCCTTCCCCTTCTACTGGATGCTGATCACCACCTTCAAGCGAACCAGTGACCTCATGACGCGAGAGAACAATCCCTTCCTCTTTAACGAGCCGCCGACCCTCGAGCACCTGAGAGTGCTGTTCTTCGAAACCCTGTACGGCAAATGGCTCTGGAACACCGCCTGGGTGGGTGCCATCGTGGTGGTGATCACCCTGCTGCTCGCGGTCCCCGCAGGGTACGCTCTGGCCAGGCTCACAGGGCGCTGGGGGGAACAACTCGGCATCGGCATCTTCCTGACATATTTGGTCCCCCCGACCCTGTTGTTCATCCCCTTGTCGCGAGTGATCGCCACCCTCGGCCTCCAAGACTCCCTCTGGTCGCTCGTGCTGGTCTATCCGAGCTTTACGGTCCCGTTCTGCACATGGCTCCTGATGGGCTTCTTCAAGGCCATTCCCCGCGACCTCGAGGAAGCAGCCATGATCGATGGATTGAGCCGCTTTGGGGCGTTCGTGAAGATCGTCATCCCCCTGTCGGTCGCGGGGGTTCTCACCGTAGTGATCTTTAGTTTCACGCTAGTCATGCAGGAGTTCGTCTACGCCCTGACGTTCATCTCCCCCGCGTCCCAGTACACCGTCAGCGTGGGGGTGCCGACCTTCCTCGTCCACGGCGACGTCTATTTCTGGGGCTCGCTCATGGCCGGCTGCTTCATCGCCAGCGTGCCCATCGCCATTCTCTATAATTTCTTTGTCGATCGGTTCATCGCGGGTTTCAC
>CAYSDK010000011.1:0-34532 GCA_964429865.1 uncultured bacterium | reverse complement strand
TGCCCATCGCCATTCTCTATAATTTCTTTGTCGATCGGTTCATCGCGGGTTTCACCGTCGGAGCGGTGAAGTGAGGTTGGAAGGAGCAGTGTCATGACAAGCGTGGCGAGAACAATTCAGTGCGGTAACCTTATTGGGGGTAAGTGGGAGCAGCGGGGAGCGAACGGCATCACGCGACTCAATCCCGCCAACATCCGCGATGTGGTGGCCACTGCGCCGGACTCCTCGGCCGAGGATGCCCGCCGGGCCATCCAGGCGGCGGCGGATGCGTTTCAACGCTGGCGGCGGACCATCCCTCCCGAGCGTGGCAAGATCGTGCTCCGGGCGGCTCAGCTCCTCGAATCGCGGCTGGAGGAGGTCGCCCAGCTTCTCACCCGGGAAGAGGGGAAGATCGTCAGCGAGTCGCGGGGTGAGGTCAAGCGCGCCATCGATATCATGGAGTACGCCGCGGGCATGGGGCGCCGGTTGGGCGGGCAGACCCTGCCCACCGAGGTGCCGAACGTCTTCTGCTTTACGACCCGACAGCCCATCGGCCCGGTGGCCGCGATCAGCCCCTGGAACTTTCCGGTCGCCATCCCCTGCTGGAAGATCGCGCCGGCCCTGGTCTGCGGGAACACCGTGGTCTGCAAGCCCTCCCCCCTGACGCCCGCCACAGCCACTCGGGTGGTCGAGATCTTCGAAGAGGCGGGGCTGCCTCCGGGAGTGTTGAACCTGGTGCATGGCGGGGCCCAGGCCGGCAGTGAACTGATCAACCACCCGCTGATCCGCGGGATCTCCTTTACCGGATCGACCAAGGTAGGCATGGCCATCCACATGGCAGCGGCCCGACGTCTCGCCAAGGTCCAGTTGGAGATGGGGGGAAAGAACCCGCAGATCATCCTGAGAGACGCGGACCTCGACAGCGCCGTGAAATCCCTGCTCACCGCGGCGTTCGGCGCGACCGGACAGCGGTGCTCGGCCACCAGCCGAGCCATCGTGGAGCGGAAAGTCGCCCGGCAGGTCGCCGAGCGTTTGGTCGAGGGGACCAAGGCGATCCGGGTCGGTCCCGGTGACCGGCCCGAAGTCACCATGGGCCCCCTCGTGGACGAGTTGCGCCTTCGGGACGTCAAAGGCTTTGTGGACCGCGCGCGTGCGCAGGGCGCAGCGGTGGTTATCGGGGGGTGCGAACCCGAGGGGCTTCGAGACGGCCACTACTACGCGCCCACCATCGTCGACGTGCGGCCCGAGCACGAGATCGCGCGGGAGGAGGTCTTCGGGCCCGTCCTGAGCTTTATCGAGGTGGACGATATCGAAGAAGCCCTGACGGTCGCCAATACGGTGGACTACGGCCTGTGTGCCTCAATCTTCACCAAGGATATCGGTCAGGCCTTCACCTTTATCGACAAGATTGATGCCGGTATGATCCATGTGAACCGGCCGGGGCTCGGAGGCTTCTCCCATATGCCCTTCGGCGGATTCAAGTATTCGAGCTACGGCGCACGAGAGGTCGGCGACGACACGATCAACTTCTATACCGATATCAAGAGCGTGCACATCCAGGAGACCTGAGGGAAGGGCGATAGCCCGCCTGATTCCCTCGCGCAGCACACCTGACGCTGCATCCCGCCTGTCCCAGTCGCCCGCAAAAAGATTGCCCGATTCTTGTCCCTTCATAAGCCCGGCTCCCTTGTGCCCAGCTGCCGCTGACGCCATAATAGGATCGTAGAAGGATTCCCCTTCATGTGAGAGGGCAGGATGGACAACCGGGAAGTCGCACGCATCCTGAACGCCATGGCCGACATGCTCGAAATCAAGGGTGACAATCCCTTCCGGATCCGGGCGTACCGCCGGGCCGCGCAAAACATCGAGGGGCTGGCAGAAGACGTGGCGACCCTCATCGTCCGACAAACGCTCGAAGAGATCCCGGGAATCGGCAAGGACCTGGCGGCCAAGATCCACGAGATCGTCACCACCGGCACGTTTCAGGAATACGAAAAGCTCAAGGCACAGGTTCCTTCGGGCGTGGTTGAGCTCCTCAAGATCCCGGGAGTAGGCCCCAAGACTGCGCAGCTCCTCTATGAGAGGAAGGGGATCGATAGCATCGCGAGACTCGAGGCGGCCGCCCGCGCCGGTGAACTTCGGGGCCTTCCTGGGATCAAGGCCAAGACCGAAGAGAATATCCTTCGAGGCATTGAGATGCTCAAACGCGCCTCGGGGCGCATGCCGCTCGGCCTCGCCCTCCCCCTGGTCCGGGAGATCATCGCCCGCCTCAGGCAGGTCAAGGGAGTGACCCGGATCGAATGCGCGGGTAGCGTCCGGCGAATGAAGGACACCGTCGGAGACATCGACATCCTGGCCGTCTCGGCCGCTCCGGGCAAGGTCATGGACGCCTTCGTCGCCCTTCCCCTGGTCCGCGAGGTTCTCGCCCATGGGGAGACGAAGTCGAGTGTGATGACCCGGCAGGGCATCCAAGCGGATGTTCTGGTCGTCGATCCCAAGGCCTTCGGGGCGGCCTGGGTGTACTTCACCGGGTCCAAGGCCCACAATATCCACCTGCGGGACATGGCAAAGAAGAAGGGGTTGAAGATCAGCGAGTACGGAGTCTTTGCGGAGCGAACCGGCAAGCGGATCGCCGGCAGAGAGGAGGAAGAGATCTATGAGGCCCTCGGCCTCCCGTACATCGCCCCGGAGCTCCGCGAGGACACCGGTGAGATCGAGGCGGCCCTGAAGGGGCAACTGCCGGACCTGATCACGGCGGACGATATCCGGGGGGATCTCCATGTCCACAGCACATGGAGCGATGGGGCCCATACCATCAAAGAGGTGGTGGAAGCCGCCCGGAGGCGAGGCTATCGCTACATCGCCATCACCGATCACTCGAAGGGCCTAGGGATTGTCCGCGGCCTCGCAGCGGAGGATCTGACAAAGCAATCGGAAGAGATCGACCGGCTGAATCAGGGCCTCAGGGACTTTCGGATTCTCACCGGCATCGAGGCGAATATCCGGGCCGACGGGACTCTGGATCTCCCAGATGGCGTCTTGGCGAAACTGGACTTTGTAATCGCCTCGGTCCATTCCGCCTTCCGCCAGGACCAACAGACGATGACCGAGCGGATCGTGCGCGCCGTCAGCAACCCCTACGTGCGGGTGCTCGGCCATCCCACCGGGAGACTCCTGGGTGAGCGAGAGCCCTACGATCTCGATTTCGACCGCCTGCTGGACGCCGCACGGCAACATCAGCTCGCCATGGAAATCAACGCCTCTCCGTTACGCCTCGATCTCAACGACGCGCACGCTCGCCGGGCCAAGGAGGCCGGGATCCCCCTCGTCATCAACACCGACACCCACACCCTCGCAGAGTTCGATCACATCCATCTCGGCGTCGCCACCGCCCGTCGCGCCTGGATCGAGAAAAAAGACGTCCTGAACACCCTCCCGCTGAAACAGCTCCTGAAGCGGCTCGCCCGCTGAACCGCGGGGTCTGCATACCTCCTATGGTCAGCCCAAGGCCCAGGGTGGGAGGAGTTCGGCGGCCTTTGTACCCGCCGAGGCCGGGAAACCCATCGCCAGGAGTTGACGATAATTCTTCTCGATAGGGTTCTTAATTCTCAGAATCTCGAGATACTCCTCGAAGGTCAGATTCCCGACCAAGACGGGTGGCATGTCGTTGACAGGAACGGGATAGTCGCTTCCGAGGACCATCCGGTGAGGAGGAATCTTTTCCAGCACCTGCCCAACAGTGCCTACACGGCACAGCACGCACATCGCGGAGATATCTGCATAGAGCTTCCATTGCTTATTCCGATCCGCCTCTTGCATCATTGCTGCGAGCTCATCCAGGTAGTGATACGGCTCAAAGGGAAAGAATCGTGTGGCCGCGTGCGCGACGATGACCGTCACTCCGACATCGAGGGCCAGCCTGAGCTTCCTCGGGTCGCCAAGCCGTTGATGATCCCCCTGGGGATCCGGGAGCGGAATCGCATACTCCGGACCGGTGTGGCACAAGAGCGGCACTCCAAGCTCCGCCAACCTCTCATAGAACCAGGTGTGCCGGCGGTCGCTGGGATCGATGACCTGGGAATTGGGAATCCACTTGAAGAGGACGGCACGGGGGTCTCCTTGAAGGCATCGATTGATCTCATCCAGACCGGCTTTGTGCCCCCGATTGGGATGTACCGAGGCACCGAAGAGAACCTTGGCATGCGTAGCCGCCAGCTCGCGGACAAAATCATTGGACACAATAAGATGACTTTTTTCCTCGAGCCTCCTCCCGTCCTCGCTGTACACGGCATCGAGGGCCAAGAGAACCCCTTTCTTGACCGTCGTGGAGGCGTTCAGCGCGCCCAGGATATGGTCTCGAATGGTCTGGTCAAAATGCTGCGCGAGGTCGAGAGGATTAATTCCATTCGCCACCACCATATAGGCGAAGGCGGGCAAACTGAGCATCGCGTTCGAGATCTTGCAGTCAGGCCGCTCCTTGGATGCAATATGGATGTGCATATCGATGATGAGGCTCACCTTCGCACCTCGTCATCCACGCCGACGGCCTGACGAACCTGGGTCAGATCCACCTCATTGTCGCCACCACGTCGTCCCTGGTTCGAGAAAGAGGTCTGGGTTTTCGCGTACCCACCTGGAATCGAACCCGGCTTTACCGGCGCCCCGGGGGTCCGGTGTCAGAGTCCGCGAGGGCGAGGACCTGAAGCATGGCGTGATGAATCAGGCCGTTGGAGGCGACGATCTCTGCCCGAAGGAGATCGAGGGGTCCTCCCCTGAAATCGGTGACGGTGCCCCCCGCCTCGGTGACCAGCAGGGCCCCGGCGGCAATATCCCACGGCTTGAGCTTGAATTCCCAAAAGCCGTCGAGCCGGCCGGCCGCCACATAGGCCAGGTCTATGGAAGCGACACCGGGGCGCCGCACCGCCTGCGCCTGCACCATGAAGTTCCGAAAGTGGTTCAGGTTATTTTCGGGAGATTCTTTCACGTCATACGGAAAGCCGGTTGCCAAGAGGGCCTCGGTCATCCGGTCGGTATCCGAGACGTGAATCAGCTCTTCATTCAGCCGGGCTCCCCCTCCCCGAAGCGCGGTGAACCACTCCTCTCTCAGCGGATCGTACACGACCCCGCAGCGGATCTCGCCTCGCTGCTCCAGGGCGATGCTGACCGAGAAGATGGGAAAGCCGTGGGCGTAGTTCGTCGTCCCGTCCAGGGGATCGACGATCCAGCGGGCTTCACCCTTCCCCGTGTGGCCCTGACCCTCCTCGGACAGAATGGTGTGGTCGGGGAACCGCCGGTGAAGGAAGTCGACGATGGCGGCCTCCGAGCGGCGGTCCACGTCGGTCACGAGATTGATCCGCCCCTTGTAGTACACTTGGGGACGTCGCCCGAACCCCTCCATCAGGATCCGGCCCGCCTCCTTCGCCGCGACCCGTGCCGCCTCACAGTATTCCCGGTCCGCCGAGATCATTTTTCGTCCCTCGCCGGCCGACTGTACCATAGGCAGCAGACCCCCTCAAGGGTCGCCCCGGCGAGGCGCTCGGGTTGCCGCCGCAAGGGCCAAGGTGGTATCCTCGATCCATGAGTGATGTGAAGGCCCAACAGGCCGTCCAGCGGCAATTCGGCCGGCAGGCCTCTTGCTATGCGGCGAGCCGCCCCCATGCGACGGGATCAAGCCTGCAGGTGATGGTGAGCTGGGCACGGCCTGCGCCCGCCGATCGGGTCCTCGACGTGGCCACGGGAGCCGGCTTCACGGCCTTTGCCTTCGCCGAAAGCGCCGGCGGCGTGGTCGCGACAGACGTCACAATGAATATGCTCTACGAGGCCCAACGCCTGGCAGCCGATCGGGGAATGCGAAACATTCGATTCCTCCAGGCGGCTGCTGAAGCCCTGCCATTCCGCACGGCGAGCTTCGACATTGCCACCTGTCGCATCGCCCCCCACCATTTCACGTCGGTCCCCGCCTTCCTCCGTGAGATGCATCGCATCCTCCGGCCCTCAGGCCGCCTCGTGCTCACCGATACGTCGAGTCCCGACGACACGGACCTTTATATCTGGCAGCATGAGGTGGAGCGGTTGCGCGACCCTTCGCATGTACGGAGCTACACGCCCTCAGAGTGGCGGCGTCTGGTCGGCGAGGCGGGGTTTATCCTGGAGGAGCTGACCACCACCCACCGTTCAGAGCTGGTCTTCTCCGAATGGATGCGCACCGCCGGCTCCCCGCCCGAGATCGTGGACACGCTACGCCGCCGGTTCATCGAAGCCTCCCCTGAGATCCGCGACGCCTTCCGGTTCCGCGAGGTCGATGGCGACTTTCACTTCTCGTTGATGCTCGTCATCCTCTTGGCCCGTCCCGCTTGACACAGCAGCCGACCGCGGACCGGGTTTATAGGGTTCCTTGGGTTTATTGAGTTTATTGGGTTGCTTGGGTCTAGCGGGAGAGGACGAGGAGTTCAAGATCCTTCAGGACTTCCATGCCAGCGTGAGCCCTTCAGATACTCCGCTTCCCAAGAGCGATTTCTGCTGGGGGAGGGTGGTGGAGGACGGTCGGCCCTTCAGCGGCTGCCTACGCACCCGCCTGAGGCGCCCGGCGAGCGGCAGACAGTGTGAACGCTTGCCAAACTGCAATGCCCCAGAAGAGCAGAGTGAGGGGATCCCCCTTCAATCCCTCGACGACGAACAGGACCATCGTCTCCACGGGTAAAAGCAGGGGGATGCTCCCGTAGCCGCGCTGGGCCATGGACTGAGCCGTGAAGTAATGGACGATCACATACTCACTCAACGCCATCGCAACCAGGGTGCAGGCGACGCTGAGCGCTTGAAGGCGCGGACCGCGCTTGCTGCCCGCCCCACGCATCACTGCCTGGGCCACGAGCCAGCCCACCGCAATGGCGACGATGCCCAGTTGGTAGTTGGTCAGGACGACTATCCCGTACCAGAGGAGGGCGGAGAGCGTCGCCGCGCCGAGACCGAACGCGAGGGCCCCGACGAGGTTCGGGTCCTCGGTTTCCGCTTTGACGCCCCTCGCGATAAGGGACGTCGATGCGCAGGTGGGGCAGATGGTGACCCGAGCGGCCTGCCCGCCCTTGTCCGGGAACGAGATTGCCCGCCCCTCCGGAATGGCGGCCCCACACCTGGTACAGTTAGTCACTACCCGCTCTCTCTCCATGACTCTGGCGCTCTGCGATCTGAAAAACTCACCCGAAGGATTTGCCGGCGGGTCTGCCAGTCTCCCCTTGGCTCGGGGCCAGACTCGATGGCGGCCCGCGTCAGCCGAGGACGATGGCGAAGAGACCCCCCTGGAATTTGGAGAGAACCACCATGGCATACCCGAGAAGAACACAGAGGGCGGCTGCCCCAAGCCCAACCAGAAGGGCTTCCGCATGCTCGTTCTTTCCCGCTGCCTCCAAGGCCCTCTCGATGACGCCGGCGACGGTAGAGACTGGACGTGTCCTCATCCGATTCACACCCCTTGCTCTCCTACGCCCCGGGAATACGGTCCGTCCGCCCATCACGACGCCACGTCTTGCCACACTAGCCATGGGTCTCTTCTCCTTTCCAAACCAGCAGTTCGCCGGTGCCGCTCACGGCACCCCGTATCGAACGATGGTGGAGGCGGGAATCACACGAACGCACAACAGTACTCTTCTTGAGCCTGAATCTCTTCATATCGCGTGGAGCAGCGGGGATTCACATTGTTCCGCAGGGAATCGAGGAAACCGGCCAGGTGGTGCGGAGTGATTCCCGATTTCTCAAGCTGCCGGAGGTCTTGTTCATCGAATTCCTTGAGATCCTGCACGGCACGCCTAGCATTGTTCTCAGTACTCGCCATCGGCTGCTCCTGTATGGTCTCCCCTCTGTACTAGCGGTCGGATCGATTGATTATCCTTATCCCATCCTGTGCAAGCCGTATGCCAGACGGGCGACACACCACACCTATCCCGAATGGTGCAAAAACAAGGCTTTGCGCCGCGGAGGAGGGGACCGCTGTGCGGGGAATCCCGGGATTCTTCACGGGTGTAGGGATTCTAACCAGTGAGACTCGTGCCGTTCCAACGTGCTGAGCCCAATGTGATCGGCGTGACGTTGCTCTCACGGTCGCGGGCGTGTGGCAAAGGGGTTGACACAAATGGTTGGAACGGCACTAGGAAGGAGTGCGCTGCAGTTCCACAAAGGTGGGGTGATGAGAACGTTGGAACGGGCCTTGCCCGTGTTCGTAGCAATAAGCTGGAACGGCACTAGGAGTCGATGGCCTTTCCGTGCCAGAGGTAGGACCGAGGAACCCGCTTGCTAATATTGCACAACACCTCATAGGGAATCGTCCCGAGCCGCACCGCCCAGGCATCAGCGAGGAGCATCTCGTCCCCCTGGCGTCCAAGGAGCACCGCCTCCTCCCCCTCCCTCACCCCGACCAGATCGGTCACGTCCACCATGATCATGTCCATACACACCTGGCCGATCACCGGAGCCCGCCGTCCTCGGATGAGCACCTCTCCTCGGTTGGACAGGAGCCGGTTGTAGCCGTCCGCGTATCCCACCGGGAGCGTGGCGACGAGGATATCCCGGGGGGCTTCGTAGGTACACCCATAGCTCACGGTGCCGCCCTTCGGCACCTTCTTGATCTGGGCAATCCAGGCCTTGAAGGTCAGCGCATGCTCCCAGCCCCCATCGCCCGCACCCGACAGGGGCGGCGGATAGCCGTAGAGGGCAATCCCCGGCCGCACCATGTCCAGATGCGCCTCGCGAAGGTCCAGGACAGCCGCGCTGTTGGCGGCATGCCGTAGCGGGACTGAAACCCCTGCCGCCTCTATCTCCCGGATCGCCTCGAGAAACCGCCGAAGCTGCTCTCGGGCATGGCCCTTATCGGCCGCATCGGCTGCGGCAAAATGGGTCATCACCCCTCCGAATTCCAGTGTGGGCAGCTGGGCAATCGCCTTCGCCGCAACGGGTGCCTCGGAGGGATGAATGCCCAATCGCCCCATCCCGGTGTCGATCTTGAGATGAACCCTGACCCGGGCGCCCGAGCCTTCGACGCTCGACGCAAGGGCACGGCCATGACGCGTATGGTAGATGACCTGATCCAGATGGTATTCAGAGAGGATAGGACCCTGATCGGCAGGGGTGGGGCCCATCACCAGGATGGGCACCTGTAGGCCCTGCCTCCTGAGTTGCACCCCCTCCTCGGGGAGGGCCACACCCAACCACCCTGCGCCGGCGTCCACGAGCGCTCGCGCAACAGGCAAGGCGCCGTGGCCATAGGCGTCGGCCTTGACCACCGCCATGATCTCTGTCTCTTTCCCCGTGCGAGCCCGGACCCGGTCAAAGTTCCGGACGATGGCATCGAGGGAGACCTCGGCGTGCGTCGCTCTCTGCTTCATGGAACACCTTTTTGGGGATGATACCAGGACCGCCTCTGTCCCGCAACGGGCTATCTTGCATGGCAATTTATCGAGGTAAACGAAGATTTCGTACGAATTTCGTCGAAAAACGAACGGATGTTTTATTTTTATCGTTTCCATACGAAATATTTCAGGAATCAGGCCAAGATACACCTTGCATAAGGATTGGCGGTCGATTAAGGTACAGACTGTTAGCACTCACGTTCGTTGAGTGCTAACAGCCGCTGAGAAGGAATACCACCTCAACCGCAGAAGAAGGAGGGGGGAAGGGATGGCCGTGAGGATTCAACCGCTGCACGATTATATCCTGGTCAGGCGTTTCGAAGAGAAGGAGGTCAAGAAGGGCGGAATCATCATTCCCGACACGGCGAAAGAGAGGCCCCAGGAAGGGGAGGTGATCGCCGTCGGTCCCGGCAAGGTCACCGATGAGGGCAAGCGACTCCCCATCGATGTAAAGGTCGGAAGCAAGATCCTCTTTGGAAAATACTCCGGCAGCGAGGTTCGCATCGACGACGAAGAATATCTCTTCGTGCGGGACAGCGAAATCCTCGCAATTCTCAAGTGAACGGTGTCCCTGGATGACTCGGTCGGTTGAACGATTTTCACGCAGAGGTCCTAGGAGAGGAGGGAGGCATCAATGCCGGCAAAACACATCTTGTACGATGAAGAGGCGCGACGGGCGACGATGCGAGGCATAGACAAGCTGGCGAGGGTCGTCAAGGCGACCCTGGGCCCCAAGGGGCGCAATGTCGTCCTGGATAAGAAGTGGGGCGCACCGACCATCACCAAGGACGGGGTCACGGTGGCCAAAGAGATCGAGCTGGAGGACCCCTTCGAGAACATGGGCGCCCAGATGGTCAAGGAGGTGGCCTCCAAGACCTCGGACGTGGCGGGGGATGGAACCACCACCGCCACGGTGCTCGCCGAAGCCATCTATCGGGAGGGGCACAAGAATGTCACCGCCGGGGCCAATCCGATGGCCCTGAAGCGGGGGATTGACAAGGCGGTCGAGGCGGTGGTGGCCGAACTCAAGAAGCTCAGTATCGCGACCAAGGGGAAGAAAGAGATCTCCCAGGTGGCGACCATCTCGGCCAACAACGATGCGACCATCGGCAACCTCATCGCCGAGGCCATGGAGAAGGTCGGCAAGGACGGGGTCATCACCGTCGAAGAGGCCAAGGTGATGGAGACCAACCTGGAGGTGGTCGAGGGGATGCAGTTCGATCGGGGCTACCTCAGCCCCTACTTCGTCACGGACCCCGAGCGGATGGAGTGCGTCCTCGAAAACCCCTACCTCCTGATCCATGAGAAGAAGATCTCGAACATGCGGGATCTCCTCCCGGTGCTGGAACAGATCGCCAAGCTGGGCAAACCTCTCGTGATCATCGCCGAGGACGTCGAGGGGGAGGCCCTGGCGACGTTGGTGGTGAATAAGCTGCGGGGGACGTTGAGCGCCTCGGCGGTCAAGGCCCCGGGGTTTGGCGAGCGCCGAAAGGAGATGCTCAAAGACATCGCCGTCCTGACCCGCGGCGAGTTGATCGCCGAGGAGCTCGGAATCAAGCTGGAGAACATCCGTCTGGAGGATCTCGGGCGTTGTAAGAAGGTGATCATCGACAAGGAGAACACCACCATCATCGAGGGGGCGGGCGATTCGAAGGCCATCCAGGGGCGCATCAAGCAGCTCCGGACCCAGATCGAGGATACCACCTCGGACTACGACAAGGAGAAGCTGCAGGAGCGGTTGGCCAAGCTGGCCGGCGGCGTGGCCGTCATCAAGGTGGGGGCGGCGACCGAGGTCGAAATGAAAGAGAGGAAGGCTCGAGTCGAGGATGCCCTGAATGCCACACGCGCGGCGGTCGAGGAAGGGATCGTCGCCGGTGGGGGCGTGGCCTATCTCAGAGCCCGGAAGGCCTTGGATACCCTCAAGCTGCACGGGGACGAGAAGGTTGGCGTCGACATCATCCGGCGCGCCCTCGAGGAGCCGATCCGACAGATTGCCGAGAACGCCGGGGCCGAAGGCTCCATTGTCGTCCAGAAGGTTCTCGAAAAGAGCGGCGCCTACGGCTTCAATGCGGAGACCGAGCAATACGAGGATCTCATGGAGGCGGGGATCATCGATCCGACCAAGGTCACCAGGATTGCCCTGCAGAACGCCTCGAGCATTGCGGGGTTGATGGTGACGACGGAGGCCCTCGTCACCGAGATTCCGGAAAAGAAGGAGAAGGCGTCGATGCCCGGCCCGGGCGGCGGGATGGGTGACATGTATTAATCGGCGCGAATGCCGCTCTGCCGACCCGATCCTTTTCGCCAAAGACCCCCAGGACGCCCCCTGGGGGTTTTTGTCTCTCTACGGGCGGCTCTGGACGCGCGCGTAGGCCTTCCGGCGGTTTTGCCGCAGGGCCCCCAGGACCATCAGGCCCACGAGGGACCACGGGAAGAGCAGAATGCTCCAGATCACCTTATAGTACAAACCGTCCATCCTTCCTTCCCCCTGCCTTGTTTACGCTTGAGACCACGTAAAGGTTCGTCGTCTTCTGTGGCAAGGAGCGTGCCAGGATAATGTGCCATTGGAATCAATGCCTTATGCAGATAGAGGACCGGATGGATCACGAAGACCCCACCGAGTGACCGGAAAAACTGCACCCGAACGGAGGTGGTGAAGGCCTTTCGAGGCACCCCGGAGACGAGGGCATATTTCCGTTGACAGTGAAGGGAGGACTGCTACTGTATGGTCCGAAAGGGGAAGACGTGATCCAAGAGATTCAGACGCTCACGTGGCTGCCCGAGGGGGGAGTCCGGCTCCTCGACCAGACCCGCCTCCCCCGCGAAGAGGTCTACGTCGAGTGCCGCGACGCAGAGGCGGTGGCGGAGGCAATCAGAAATCTCCGCATCCGAGGGGCCCCGGCGCTTGGGGTGGCCGCAGCGATGGGACTGGCCCTGGGCGCTCAGAGACTCCAGGCTACCGATGTTGCTTCCTTTCTCCGCGACCTCAAAGAGGTTGCTGCTATGCTGGCCCGGACGCGTCCGACGGCGAGAAACCTCTTCTGGGGGTTGGAGCGGATCCTGACCGTGGCCGAGAAGCACCGGGACCTCTCTCTGCCCGCCCTGAAACGGTCTCTGGTCGAGGAAGCCATCACGATGCATCAGGAGGATATCGCCTGTAACCGCGCGATGGGGGCGCACGGCCAGCAGCTCATCAAAGACGGCGACACCGTTCTCACCCACTGCAACACGGGCGCGCTGGCAACGGTCGGCTACGGGACGGCGCTCGGAGTCATCCGCGCCGCCTGGGAACGGGGGAAGCGGATTCAGGTCCTCGTCGACGAAACGCGGCCGGTCCTCCAAGGGGCCCGGCTGACCGCCTGGGAGCTCACCCGACTGGGAATCCCCTCCCGCCTCATCACCGACAGCATGGCCGGCGATTTCATGCGGCGCGGCGAGGTGCAGGCGGTGATCGTTGGGGCCGATCGGGTCGCCATGAACGGGGATGTGGCGAACAAGATCGGGACGTACACGCTGGCGATCCTCTGCCGGTACCATCAGGTGCCGTTCTACGTCGCGGCCCCCTTTTCCACCGTGGATCTCGCCTTGGCCACCGGCGATCAGATTCCTATTGAAGAGCGGGCTCCCGAGGAGATCACCTCCATCGCAGGGGTTCCGATTGCTCCCGAGGGCTTCCCGGCGTCGAACCCCGCCTTCGACGTCACGCCGGCAGCACTGGTGAGTGCCCTCATCACCGACCGAGGGGTGCTCTATCCCCCGCTCGCCCAGGCCATCGAGACCCTCCGCGGATCTTCTCTGCCCGGCGATAGCAGCGAGCCATGAGAAA
The DNA here is from genome assembly GCA_964429865.1 of uncultured bacterium. GTDB lineage: Bacteria > Methylomirabilota > Methylomirabilia > Methylomirabilales > CSP1-5 > CSP1-5. The sequence goes on along the minus strand of CAYSDK010000011.1, from coordinate 21,329 downwards.
ACGGGCAACAGTGCGGGCAGGCCGCTGGAAGGTCTGCCTTGTCCTCATTGGCCTTTTCGCGGGGCCCGTGCACGCATCCACCGCCGATCTTCCACCCGACTTCAGCCAGGCCCTGATGACCCTGGAAGCGAACGGCTGCCCTGCGGCGCTCGGGGCACTGCAAGCGATTCCACAGCCGCCACCCGACGCGATCCGGCATCGCGTGAGCTTCATCACCGGGTTCTGCCTTCTCAAGACCCAACAACCGGCCGAGGCCCTTGCCCTGCTCGAGCAGGCGGCGGCAGAGTACGACCTCCTGGCCGACTACGCGACGTTTTACGCCGCTCAGGCGGCCCACGCCCTCCAAGATCCGGACAGAAGCACTGCCCTCCTGTCCCGCCTCCTTGCCCGGTACCCGAATAGCCGCCTCGCCGAAGAGGCCCACTTCCAACTCGGCATGACCTATCTAGAGATACAGCAGCTCGAGGACGCCAGAAGAACCTTGCTCGCTTTTCTGGATCGGTATCCGGCATCACCCCTGGCCTCTCAGGCCTCCCTGCTTCTCGCGAAGATATTCCTCGCCCTGGAGCAGCCCCAGGAAGCGGCACCCCTTCTCAAGCGCCTGTATATCAGCTTCCCGGCCGACCCCACGACCGTCGAGACAGAGCGCCTCCTCCGGGCGAATCCGGATCTCGTGACCATCACTGCCGAAGACCGCCTGCTCCGGGCGCGGGTGTTCTTTCAAGCAGACAGGTACCGCGACGCAGTCGCGGCCCTGACCCCACTCCTCAAGAGTCACCCCGGGAACGGAGAGGTGCGTCTCCTCCTGGGGCGAAGCCAGTTCGCCCTCAAGGAGTATGCCCAAGCCATCACCACGCTCCATCCGCTCACTGAATCGACCGAACCCTCTGCCCTTCAGGCAGAGGCCCTGCTCCTGGTAGGAAGGGCTTTCTTCCGATCGGGCGACACGGTCCAGGCGATCGCCACCCTGGAGCGGATCCCCGCTCTATTTCCCGGGAGCCATCTGGCCGCTGACGCCCTGCATCTGATCGGCCTGAACTACGAAGAGCGGCGGGAGGAGGACGCGGCGCTGGAGGCCTACGCCCGCCTGCTTCGTCTGTATCCCAATGAGAATCTCGGCGACACCGCACGCTGGCAGCGCGCGTGGCTGCTCTATCGCCAGGGAAAGCTCCAGCCGGCCGTTCACGAATTGTCGGACCTCCTTGGGAAATACCCCCAATCGCCCCTCAAGGCCCAGGCGCTCTACTGGCGCGGGCGCATGCTGGAGGAGCTCGGGGATAAGACCCTCGCCACCAAGACGTACCACCGCCTGCTCAAGGAGGCGGGCGACGACCCGTACTACCTCCAGGCCGCCCGGCAACGCCTCGCGCTGAAGCCCGCGAAATTACCTGCTGACTCTCTTCTGCCCCCCGAAAATTCCACGTCCCCGGTCGTGGCCAAAGCTCGAGAGCTCTCCTTCTTGAGACTCTGGGACGAGGCCGCTCAAGAGTACTGGGAGATTGCCAGGGCGCATCCCCGCGAGCTGTCGCTCCAACGCGAGGCCTGCGAGGCGCTCAGCCGGGCGAGCCAGTTTGACCGGTGCATCAGCCTCGCGCGGCGTGCCGCTCGCGGCCCGCTCAAGACGGGCGAGCAGGACGGGGTCCTCTCCTCCTTCTGGACATTTCTTTACCCTCGGGCTTTCTGGGCATGGGTCGATCACTATGCACGGGAGAGCCGTCTCGATCCGTATCTGGTGACCGCCGTCATCCGCGAGGAGAGCGCCTTTGCCCCCAAGGCCCTCTCCAGGGCGGGGGCGAGGGGACTCATGCAGCTCTTGCCAGCCACCGCGGCGCAGGTGGCCAAGGAGAACAATCTTCGGCGCCTCCCCGACCTCGACACCCCCGCTCCCAACATCGCACTCGGAACCCGCTACCTGGCCAAGCTCCATGAGGAGTTCGGAGGAAATCTGGTCCTGACCCTCGCCTCCTACAACGCCGGACCGCACGTCGTCCGACGCTGGCTCGATACGCTTCGGCCATCCCAGGACCCAGAGATATTCATCGAAGAGATTCCCTATCCTGAAACCCGCCGTTACGTGAAACGGGTCCTGGGGAGCTATGACCGTTACCGTACCCTCTACGGTCGGCCGTAGGCGGCGCGGAATCCGCCTTCGTCGCGCGGTGCCCACAAGGCTTGCGCGCAGTTCACGCGTCGGGCATAATGATGCTTAGTTCCGGAGAGGCGCGATGCGACGGGCCATTAGCATTGCCGGCTCCGACTCTGGCGGAGGGGCGGGGATCCAGGCGGATCTCAAGACCTTCAGTGCCTTCGGGGTCTATGGCCTGTCCGTCCTGACCGCCATCACCGCGCAGAACACCTTCGGGGTGCAGGGCGTCCAGGTTCTTCCCCCCGACTTCGTCACGCTCCAGATCCGGTCTGTCCTCTCGGACATCGGCGCCGACGCGGGCAAGACCGGCATGCTGGCTACGAAGGAGATCGTCGTCGCCGTCGCCCGCGAGGTGGGGACGTTTCGGCTCCGGAATCTCGTGGTGGACCCGGTCATGGTGTCGGCCACCGGCCATCGCCTCCTCGACGAGGATGCGGTAGAGGCGGTGAGGATGTTCCTCATTCCCTTGGCCACGGTCGTGACCCCCAATCTCGACGAAGCCGCTATCCTCTGGGGCGAGAAGATCGAGGATCTCGACGGAATGAAGGAGGCCGCGCGCGCCGTCAAGGCCCTGGGGCCCCAGTACGTGCTGGTGAAGGGAGGGCACCTCGCTGGCCCGAGGGTCTTTGATGTCCTGTACGACGGAAAGGGCTTTGAGGTCCGGGATGCCGCAAAGATCCCGACCAAGAACACCCATGGCAGCGGCTGTACCCTGTCCGCCGCCATCGCGGCAGGACTGGCCAAGGGCTGTGCGGTCACGGAGGCCGTTCACATGGCCCAGCGATACATCCACGCGGCGATTGCGTCAGGGCTCAAGATCGGGAAAGGCAAGGGGCCGGTGAATCATCTCGTCAAGGTCCGAGGGCTGAGGACTGAGGGCTGAGTCATATGGAGCGGAGCTTGGAAGGCAAGGAGATCATCCTGGGGGTGACCGGGAGCATCGCCGCGTACAAGGCGGTGGAGATTCTGCGGGAGCTCACGAGGCGAGGCGCGGCCGTCACGGTGGTGCTGACCGAGAGTGGGCAGCGGTTCGTCACCCCCCTCACCTTCGAGACGCTGTCCCGGCGCCCCGTCCTGACCGACCTCTTCACTCTTGAGGTCGACAAGCAGATCGGGCATGTGGCCTCGGCTGGGCGGGCCCACCTCCTCCTGGTCGCCCCCGCGACCGCCAACACCATCGCCAAACTCGCCCATGGCCTGGCCGACGACTTCCTCTCCAACATCTATCTCAGCAGCACCTGTCCCGTCCTGCTCGCCCCCGCCATGGATCTGGAGATGTACGTCCATCCCGCGGTTCAGGAAAATCTCAGCCGCCTCAAGGCCCGCGGCGTCAGCGTCGTGGAACCGGAGTACGGAGAGCTCGCCTCGGGGTTGATAGGCCGGGGGCGGCTGGCCGAGTTTTCGGCCATTCTCCAGGCGGTGGAAGATATCCTCCACCGCCAAGGGGATCTCAGCGGCGAGACGGTCCTCGTGACCGCTGGGCCAACCCAGGAGCCGCTCGATCCCATACGCTATATCTCCAATCGCTCGTCAGGGAAGATGGGGTTCGCCATTGCCCAGGCCGGCGGCGAGCGGGGGGCCCGCGTCACGCTGGTGAGCGGCCCGACCTTCCTCCCCACTCCGCCCGGCGTGGCGCGGACGGACGTCACCACCGCCGAAGAGATGTACCACGCCGTGCTGGATCGCCTGGACGACACCACGGTCCTCATCATGGCGGCGGCCGTCGCCGACTACCGTCCGAGCAGCCAGGCAGCGCAGAAGATCAAGAAACGTGAGGCGATGACGGTGGAGCTGGTGCGCAACCCGGACATCCTGGCCGAGGCGGGGCGAAGGAAGGGATCGCGAACACTGGTCGGCTTTGCCGCCGAGACGGAGGAGCTGATCCAGAACGCGCGGGAGAAACTCGAGAAGAAAAACCTGGATCTGATCGTGGCCAATGACATCCGCGTCGGCTTCGGGGGCGAGACCAACCGCGTCACGATCCTCGATCGTGGGGGGGGCGTGGAAGAGTTGCCGGAGCTCACGAAGCGGGAGGCCGCTCACCGGATCCTCGATCGGGTCGTGGCCCTGCGCAAAGGTCAGCCCACGCCGTAGCCTCGAAGGGCGAGAATGAAACCATGAGCCGGAAAAACGTGCGCCACGAGGCGGTGGATCTCGTGAAAAAAACGAGAGAGTTTCTCGAGGCCCAGCGACAGTTGGGCCTCGATTTCGTTCGCGGCACTCCGGAGGCGCCAGCCCGCGACCAGGCGCGCTCGGAGCGGGAGCTGCTCCTCTCAGGGACCCTGAGCCTCGAGGAGATCAGGCAGGTCCTCGGGGACTGCAGGCGGTGCAAACTCCACGCGCACCGGACGCAGGTCGTCTTCGGGGTCGGCAACCCCCAGGCGGATCTGGTCTTCGTCGGCGAGGCGCCGGGGGCGGACGAGGACGCGCAGGGAGAGCCCTTCGTCGGCCGGGCCGGCCAGCTCCTCACGCGGATGATCGAGGCGATCGAGCTCAAGCGTGAACAGGTCTATATCTGCAATGTCCTCAAGTCCCGGCCGCCCAACAACCGCACCCCCGAACCAGACGAGATTGCGGCGTGCGAGCCCTTCCTGATCGCCCAGCTCAAGGCCATCAAGCCCAAGCTCATCTGCGCCCTTGGTGCCATCGCGGCCGCGAACCTGCTTAAGACCAAGGTGCCGCTCTCGAAGCTCCGCGGGAAATTCCACGACTACCAGGGGATCCCCCTCCTCGTCACCTACCATCCGGCGTATCTCCTCCGCAACCCCAACGAGAAGAAGAGCGCCTGGCAGGACCTGCAGCTTTTGCAAAAGGAGTACCTCCGCCTCACCTCCCCCCCTCGCGCTCAGGCGAACACTTAGAGGGTCTTGGGGTCAGACTGACCCCGATAGGCTCAGTGGGGGGAGGGCTAGCCGCTGGCTCTGGGTGCCGGATCGTCGGATTGGAAGCCGACGCGCCCATGGCTTCCATCGCAAAACGGTTTGTTCTGGGACTGCCCGCAGCGGCACAGCGAGAACGCCGTCTTGCCTTTGAGGTCGAACGCCTTCCCTTCTGCGTCCAGCAGCTTGCACTCGCCCTCGGCCACTTCTACGCGATAGGGACCGTTCTTTTTCGCCGTTATGCTCACTCGCATCGTCCTCCTCCCTTCGTTTGACCACGGGTTCCAGGGGCATCACGCACGGAGAACTGATCTCTCGAAAATCCGCGCTTCAGGATCGCGGGGCGACGACCCGGTTCCGGAGCACCCCGATCCCTTCGATCTCGGCCTCGATCACGTCGCCGATCTGAAGCCACTTCGGCGGATCGAAGCCCGCCCCGACGCCGGAGGGGGTGCCGGTGGCCAGGATGTCGCCCGGCTCGAGCGTCATGCCGGCCGACAGCACCTCGATCAGCTCCGGGATCTTGAAAACCATGATACCGGTATTGGCGGACTGGCGGACCTCCCCGTTGACACGCAGGCTGATCTGGAGTTTATGCGGATCCGGGATCGCCGATTTGTGCACGATCCAAGGCCCCATCGGGCAGAAGGTGTCGAGGCTCTTCCCCTTGAACCACTGCAAATGTTTCTTTTGTAGATCTCTCGCCGTGACATCAATCAGGATCGTGTAGCCGAACACGTAGTCGTACGCCTTTCCTCGCGGGATATTGATACCCCTCCTGCCGATCACGACCGCGAGCTCGACCTCATAATCAAGGTTCTTCGTCACCGGATGGTAAATCACGGGCGCCTCGTGACCGATGACACAGGTCGGGGCCTTGGTGAAGAAGACCGGAACCTCAGGGACTTCGGCCTGCTGCTCGCGGGCGTGCTCCGCGTAGTTGCGGCCCATGCAGAAGACATTCTTCGTCGGACGCGGAATCGGGGCGAGAAACCGGACCCCGTCGATGGGGCGGACGCGTGGATCGCGCGCCGCCGCCCGCCACGACCCACCCCTGAGACGCCGGACGCTCTCCCGAAGAACACCCTGCACCGCCCTCAGCGCAGACGGCCCGCCCGAGATCAGTTCGAGCATATCGCGCGGCACCCCGCCCGTCCATTGCCGTGACCGCTTCAGCGATCCGGCACAGGCCGGCAGGTTCAGCACATGATCGCCCACGGCGGCGGCGAGTGTCGGCCGCCGATCCCAGAGCACCGTAACCAGTTGCATGCCCTTCCCTATCCGCGAGACTCACGGACCGTGAGCCCGCGCCGATGGATGCGGCACGGGAGGATCTGCACCCGATATGGGCCGAGGAGTTTTTCCACGCGCGGACGGGATGCCGGATCGACCAGAAAGATAATGCAGCCTCCGCCGCCCGCCCCGCAGACCCGGGCGCCTAACGCCCCGGCACGCCGCGAGGACCGAATCAGCGTATCGACGAGCGGGGTGCTCATACGAGGCAACATCGCCTTTCGGATGGCCCAGTCTTCGTTCAGGACCTCGGCGACACCTCCCAGGTCTCGGTGCAGGAAGGCATCCCGCATCGCGAGCGCATTAGCCTTCAACTGCTCGAAGAAGCGAAAAACCGTGGGATCGCCACTCATGTGTCCCTTGAAAAGCTGCCAATTGTTTGCTCCAGAGAACCGGGGCTCTCCTGTATAGACCAGGAGCAGGTGCCGCTCCAGCTCGGCCAGAAATTCCCCGACGACGAGCGGCCGGCGGACGATCCCGGTGCGACCGAACTCGATCACGCTGACTCCTCCGAAGACGGCCGCGTAGTAGTCTTGGTATCCCGTCGGCACTCGGATGGTCTGGGTCTCGACGGCCCGCGCATATTCGATGAGCTCGCCCTTCGACATCCGGCGCTTCCCGAGGCGGGCCAAGGCCGCTGTTGCGGCGACGGCCAGCGCAGAGGAGCCCCCGGTTCCCGCCCCCGCAGGCGCCTGACAGTCGGTGGTCACCTCAACGGCTGACAGGGGAATGAACGATCGGAGGAGGCGGGCCGTCAGTTCGAGGAAGCGGTTCTGCCGCCAATCGATCTGATCTGCTGAGGCCCAGAAGGCCTGCATGTCTCGGTCCCGGGCGACGAGGTGGATCCCGCGCTCTTTGGTCTCCCGCACGGCGACCGTGGCACAGAGGTCGATGGCCACGTTGACGGTGACGGCAGGCTCATGAAAGAGATACAGGGGAGGAATGTCGAGGGTCCCACCGGCGAAGTCGATCCGGGTGGGAGCGGACGCGACGATGGACCGGCTCACCAGGACACCTCATCCAGGGTTGCGCAGCGGCGGTGGGAGAACTCAGGGGTGAGTGTCGCGTATCCCCGCGCTTCCCGGAAGCGCTCCCGGACCGCGGGATCCGGACTCTCGAGCGCCTCAGCCGGAACCCGACTGATCCAGACAGTGTTGATCTGGGTGAGGCGGGCCTTGACCCGATCGAGCTCGCGAGGGTCGTTATCCACCATGTCGAGGCGCGCGAAACGTCCGGCCAGCGCCTCGACGACCTCCGCCTTGGCCTGTTCCCGGCCGGTGAAGAAGACCTCCTGGAAGAAACCGCTGATCCGTGCCCGGGTGACCTTGGTGGCCTGCCAGTCCGGATCCCCAAAGGAGAGAAGAAAACAGGGGGTCTTTTCCGTCTGCAGTCGCTTGAGAAAAGGCTCCGAATCCGGAAAGAGATACGAGCGCAGATCGGCAAAGCGCTCACGAAGCACGCCCTTGAGTTGGGCCACGACGGAATCCGCCACCCGGCCTTGCCGGGCCAGATGTTCCAAGTGTTTGTCGAGCGAGTAGCCCGTGGGCCACACCACCCCGTAGCTCTCCTCCCAGATCTTGGCATCGATCGCAAATCGGGCAAATGCGGCGCGGACGTCCACCCAGAAGAATCGATCGGTGTCAAAGAGGGTATGGTCAAAGTCGAGGAGGAACGCCCGTCCGCGATCCATGTCTGAGCGCTTCACCCCGGCGACCGCCGCCTCACACGTTGCTTTCATCGCCCCAACGTCGTCCTCAATCCCCTCGATGCTCCCCTTGATGACGGACCAGATCGCCCGGGCAGATGCCCACATCGCCAGGGAAAGGAGCTGGGGAGAAAAATGCGGTAGACCCCGACGACCGCCGCATTGTACCCTAGACAACGATGCGGGGACAAGCCCTGAGAGTAGCCTCAGCGAGAAGAGCGGCAGAGAGATGATGGCTCCAGCAGATCGTCCCGCCTATGCCGAAGTCGCCCTGCCTACAGCCATTGACAAGACCCTGACCTATGCCGTCCCCCCCCATCTCCGCGAGGCGGCCGCTCCCGGCAAGCGCGTCCTCGTCCCCCTGGGACCGCGCGTCGTCTCCGGCTACCTGGTGCGCCTCCGCGAGCGCGCCGAGATCACACGCCTCAAAGAGATTCAAGACGTCCTCGATCCTGAACCTCTGCTCGATGAGCCCCTGCTGGAACTGACCCGCCGGGTCGCCGACTACTACGGCGCCCCCTGGGGAACGGTGATCAAGGCTGCCTTGCCCCCAGGAATTGATGCCTCGACCCGCCGCCTCGTGCGTCTCACCGAAGAGGGACGCCAGGCCCTGGCGCAAGGGACCCATGACCTCGGAACCCAAGAACAGGAGCTGCTCCGCCTCCTCGCCCCCGACATTGCGGTCCCTGTCAGTCGCCTGACACGGCAGCTCGGGAAGATGACCCCCTCCCTCCTTCAGCGGCTTCGGGCCAAGCGACTCCTGTCGGTGGAGACGTCTCACCTCTCCCCTCGAGTCCGGGAGAGACACGAGCGATCGGTCCGCCTGATCCGTTCTGAGAAGGAGGTTGAGGCGGCCATCGCGCTGCTCAAGACTCGGGCCCCCCGTCAGGCAGAACTCCTCTCTCACCTCCTTCGGGCTGGCGGGACCTTACCGGCTCGTGAGATGAGGACCATCGCGGGGTCCCCTTCGGCCATCTTCGCCCTCATGAACAAAGGGCTCATCGAACCCCTGCTCAGCGCCGTTTCCCGCGACCCCTTCAGGGATCTTCCGGTCACCCACACGGATCCCCTCCCCCTCTCCTCGCCGCAGCAGGAGGCCCTTCGTCAGATCGAAGAAGCGGCCACCGCAGAGCGCTACATCCCCTTCCTCCTCTTCGGCGTGACCGGCAGCGGCAAGACCGAGATCTACCTTCAGGCGATCGAGGGGGTCATGAAACGGGGAAGGCAGGCCTTGGTCCTCGTGCCCGAGATCGCCCTCACCCCCCAGACGACGGAGAGATTCCGAGCCCGCTTCGGGGAGCGTGTCGCACTGCTTCACAGCGCCCTTACCCCGGGCGAGCGACTTGACCAGTGGCTTCGCATCCGGAGGGGGGAAGCCGACATCGTGGTCGGGGTCCGATCGGCGGTCTTCGCGCCGCTGCCCCGCCTGGGGATCGTGGTGGTGGATGAGGAGCACGACCCCGCCTATAAACAAGAGGACTCTCCCCGATACCAGGGACGGGACGTGGCGCTCATCCGCGGGGAACTCATGTCGTGCCCGGTGGTGCTGGGCTCGGCCACCCCTTCCCTCGAAAGCTTTCACCGGGCGCAACTGGGCCAGTACCGGTTGGCCTCGCTGCCCGAGCGCATCGGCGCAAGCCTGCTGCCGAAGGTGACGGTGGTGGACCTTCGCCGGGAGCCGAAGGAGCCGGGGCAACGCCTCATCCTGTCCAGAATCCTTGAGGCCGGGATCCGCGAAGGCCTTGACCGCCGAGAGCAGGTCCTGCTCCTCTTGAACCGGCGCGGGTATGCCACCTCCGTCCTCTGCCGCGACTGCGGCTATCTCCTCCGCTGCCCCTCCTGTCACGTTTCCCTCACCCTCCACCGGGGCGCTGGCGTCGTGCGGTGTCACCACTGCGAGTACCAACGCCGGCCTCCGGATTGCTGCCCCGACTGCCGCGGCTCGAACCTGCGGCAGCTCGGACTGGGGACCGAGCAAGTGGAACGGGAACTGCAAACCCTCTTCCCCCACGCCCGGATCGCCCGGATGGACCGGGATACGACGGCCGGCCGCCAGGGACATCACCTCGTCTTGCAGCGACTGGAACGGGGTGATCTCGACATCCTGGTGGGGACGCAGATGATCGCCAAAGGACACGACTACCCGAACGTGACGGTCGTGGGGGTCCTCTCGGCGGACATCGGCCTGAACCTCCCCGACTTCCGTGCGGGTGAGCGGACCTTTGCGCTGCTCACCCAGATGGTGGGCCGCTCCGGCAGGGGCTCGCGCCGCGGGGACGCCGTGATTCAGACGTATAACCCCGATCATTACTGCATCCAGGCGGCCCTGAATCAAGACTTTCTCTCCTTCGCCCGGGAGGAGCTGGTGCGCCGCCAAGAGCGGAACCTTCCCCCTTTCACCCGCCTCATTCGTCTGCTCATTTCCAGCCCGCAGGAGAAGAGAGCGGCCGAGACGGCCGAGCAGCTTGGGACGCTGCTGCGGCAGGATCCGATGGCGCTGGAGATCGACGGTCCCGCCCCTGCTCCCCTCTCCCGCCTGCGCGGTCGATTCCGGTGGCACCTGTTCGTCAAGGGGTCCCCAGAGGCCCCTCTCCGCTCGAAGGTGGCCCACGCGCTCGAAGCCTTTACGGTCCCCCGCGGAGGATCGATTCATCTCGAGATCGACGTGGACCCGGTTGATACCCTGTGAGGCTCACCCGGCAGCGCTCCTCAATTGACTTGGTCCGTCTTTTGCTATAAGGTTCAAATGAACACCGGTCGGCGAGACCGTGGAGGCAAGACGCAGGCGGAAAGCCGGGGGATGGTGAGGGACGAAAGCAGAGACCGTCAGGCGGATGCCGGTTTTTCGCGCGAGTTGGCTGAGATTCTCGTCGGCATCAAGAAGGCCACCAAGATCTTTTTGGCCTATCCGGGAAAGCACCCAGCCAGGACTCAGGCCCTAGACCGTACCCACAAACAGATCGCACAACTCCTCTCGCAACAGGCCCCGCTTTCGGTTCAGATCAACCACGGCGGTTTCTCCTGCGCCGATGTCCCCGTGGGACGGAATCATCCCCTCTTGCAGGGCTTTACCCTCGAGTTCACCCGCCGGGGGATTCAGGCCATCCGTTTCCTCCCCGGGGTGCGTCTCGAGGACCTTCAGCACATCACCGACCTGCTGATCACCGACGCCGCGACGCTGTCCCGGCAGGGGGGCGGCCGGGCCTTCCTCCAGGGGCGCGGAGCGAGCACGGTTGAGGTGGAGGCCCTCGACGTGAAATTCGAGACCATCTCCCCTCGGGTCGAGCGTGTGAGCGCAGGAGAGAGCGGGTCCGAAGCGGTCCAGCAGGCCGCTCCACCAGCACCAGCCGCGGTGGCCGCGCAACCGGCTCCGACCGAGGTCGCCGCCCCACAGGTGGCTCAAATGCCCGCGGGCGAAACTGGCGGGGAATCGGCCACACCGACCGGCAGTCCTGAAGAAGCGGGAGGAGCGGAGGCAGAAGGGGGAGCGAAGGCAGAAGATGAAGTCCCACCTGACCTGGAGGCGCTCATCATCGAACTCCAGAAGACCGATCGGCCAGCGCGGTACGAGTATCTCACGGAGGAGCTGTCCCGTCGGGGGCGCGAGGCATTGACGCAGGGCGAGGGAAATACCTCTCTGCGGATCATGGCTGCCCTTGCCATGGAGCTCCACCCGTCGAGCCCCAAGGAAGAGAAGATCACCCGCTACGCCCGCTGGACCCTGCGGTCGATGCTGGATGAAACCGGCCCGCAGCTTTTGGTTGATGGCTTCTGCCGGCGCGGGCCGGTCCCGGAGCATCAATTGGTCCATCTCTTGCTTACGGTGAAGGAGGAGACCGCTCCTGCAGTGGTCAACCAGCTCCTGCTCGAGCGGGAGATGGGAGCCCGCCACAGGCTGGCGGATATCCTCATCCAGATGGGCCCTGCCGCCCTGCCGGCGGTTCAATCGGCGCTCACGGCGCCGTCCTGGGAAACGGCCAGGCGCCTGTTCCCTCTGCTGCCGCGGCTCGCGGTGCCTGAGGTCGCAGAGAGCCTGACGCGGCTCTTCCGGCATTCCGACCCCAGGATCCGCCGCGAGAGCATCAGGCTCTACGGGCAGTTGGGCGCGGAGGAGAGCGGCGATCCGCTGCTCGGCGCGTTAGGGGATATCGACACATCGGTGCGACGGGCGGCGATCGCTGCACTGGGAGGGCTCAAGGTGAAGGCCGCCGTTCCGCCCCTCCGCCAACTCGCGGAGGCGCATCCGGGCACCCGGGACCTCGAGGAACAGAAGAAGGCCATCGCTGCGCTCGGGGCCATCGGGGACCCCCAGGTCCTGCCCACCCTCATCGGCCTGTTGCACCGAAGGCGATGGCTGTCCCGACGCAGGACGGAGGAGCTCCGGATCGCCGCCGCATACGCCCTGGGCGTCCTGAGGATGCCGGAGGGCATGGAGGCCTTGCGGGCGGCGGCCCGATCGGCGCCTGCAGTGTTGAAGCAGGCCTGCGAGGCCGCCCTCAGGGGTGGCCGCTCCTCCGAGAAGGAAACCGAGGGAACCCGATGAGTTCGGAGTTCAGAGAAGCGGAACAGTTCCTCCTGAGTCTCAACGCCGCCTGGAAGAATCTTGGCCTCTACTCCCCCACCCATCCGGCCGCGACTACCGCCTTGCAGAATCTGAGGAGCGCCTTCGAGAAGCTGCTGGGAGACCGGGAGCGGATCACCCTGGGCCTCCTCCACGATACCCTGGTCATCGATGGGGTGCCCCTGACGACCAAGCCTGAACTCTACCAGAACTTCATGACGCGGCTCGAGAAGGGGGAAATCCAGGGGCTGGCCCTCCTGAAGGGGTGTACGTTGGAGGAGCTTCGGCACCTGGTAGAGCTCCTCGGGCGGAATGTCAAGCGTGACGAGCTCGAGCAGGAGTTCAAGAGACGCGGAGTCTCCCACATCCTCATCGTGCAGCTCAGTCAGGACGGGGCAGGGCCACCCCGACAGGTCGAGGTGGTGGAGGAGCGGGTCGGGGCGGGAGCCATCTACAGCCGGGCGCTGCAGACCATCCGCAAGGTCTTCCAAGAGGTACGGTTCGGGAAAGTCCCCTCCGTGGGGGACGTACAACGCACGGTGGAGGACATGGTGGGGGGCATCTTGAAGGGGAAACACTCGCTCATGGCCCTGACCATGATCAAGAGCTACGACGAGTATCTGTTCAATCACTCGGTGAACGTGGGGATCCTCACCATGGCCTTGGGAGAGACGATGGGCCTTGACGTGGCGGCCCTCAAGGAACTGGGACTGGGCGCGCTGCTCCATGATCTGGGGAAGATCAACATCCCCGAAACGATCATCCGTGCGCCCCGAAAGCTAACCGACGAGGAATGGGAAATCATCAAACGGCACCCGGTGGATGGGATGAAGATCCTGGAGCATATGGGGGTGCAATCAGAGATTGCCCTCCGGGTGACGAAGGAACACCACATCGACTTCGACGGGAGCGGGTACCCCCGGTTGGGGCCTGACGAGCAGCCCCACCCCTATAGCATGATCGTCCACGTCGCCGACACGTACGACGCCATGACCACGGTTCGCGTGTACTCGGGACCTGCCGACCCGAACCAGGCGATCTCGCGGATGAAGAAGCTGGCCGGAACCGCCTTTAACCCACTGACCCTCGATAGCTTCGTCGATATGCTCGGCATCTATCCCCCGGGAACGGCGGTGCGTCTGACAACGGGAGAGATCGGCGTGGTGACCCGTCCGGGCGGGGAGGATGCCGCTCGGCCCTGGATCCGCATCGTGCAGGATCACGAGGGAAAGGCGGTGGAGGGAGAAGAGGTCAACCTGATGGAGTGGGATCCGCAGGCGGAAGATTACGCCAGGACCATCGTAATCGCGCTTGACCCGGCGATCCGCCGGATCGATGTGGCGAAGGTGCTCCAGGGCAACGAGGCTAAGCTGGCGGGGTGATCTCCTTGAGTCTTTCCTCTTCTGCCGCGCGCACCCCCAAACGACCCAGGGCCTCCGCGATCCGCTCCCGAACGGCCGGCGTCACATCGGTCACCAGGGGGAAGAGGCTATCGACCGCCCGAAGGTCTCCCAGATTCCCGAGGGCGGTAATCGCCGCTTCTCGGATCGGACCGGAACCCTGCTGAAGCTGCGGCAGGAGGACCTCCAGCAGTCTCGGCTCCCGGAAATCGCCCAGGACTTCCAGGATGAGAACCTTGACGTCAGGGTTGGGATCTTCCAGGGCCTCAATAAAGTGATTTGCAACCCTCGGATCTTTCGTCCGCGCGAGCAGCTTGACCGCCGTCGCACGGACCTCAGCGTGGGGAGCCTGTAAGGCGTGACACAAGATCGCGAATGCCTCCTCCCCGCCGATGTCCGCGACGGCGTAGAGCGACCGGAGCGCACCGGCCGTGTCGGGGGAGTCAGCGGTGACCGCCAGATGCTGCAGCGCGGATACCCCTTCGATCCGCTCTAGCGCCCGCGCCGCTTGGACCTGGACTGCGGCCGCTGGATCCCGGAGGGCAAGGGTCAGAGCCAGTCGGATGCGCATGAGGGTCTCTTCCATGGCCGCCTCCGAACCGCGTGCACGGTGCGGGAACCTTACACAATCCCCGTCAGCCTGTCAAGGAAGGGAAGGATAGGACCGATGGAGAAGTTCACCCTCGGGATCGCCCAGCTCGCACCGGCCCTCGGGAATCTGGACACAAACCTCGCCCTTCACGACAAGATCCTCCGCGAGGCCGAGGGTCAGGGTGTGGATCTCCTCCTTTTTCCGGAACTCTCACTGACCGGCTACTTCCTCAAGGACCTCGTCCCCTCAGTGGCCCTCACCGCCCGCGATCCCCGGCTCGATCTCTTCAAGCAAGCGAGCCGAAAGATGGCCATCGTCGTCGGGCTCGTCGAGGAGTCCTCGGATCGTCGCTTCTTCAACGCCGCGGCGTATTTCGAGGACGGCAAGCTCCGCCATCTCCACCGAAAGCTCTACCTTCCCACCTATGGCCTGTTCGACGAACACCGGTATTTCGCCCAAGGGGAGAGCCTGCGGGCATTCGACACGCGACTAGGCCGCATGGCCCTCACCATCTGCGAGGACCTCTGGCATCCGGCAACGGCGTACCTCGCTGCGCTGGACGGCGCCCAGATCATTCTCTGTATCTCCGCCAGCCCCGGGCGGGGTCTTCGGCCGGACGGCACCTTTGCCAATGCCGCGGCCTGGGAGCACCTGAACCGCGCCTACGCCCAGCTCTTTACCTGCTTCCTCTGCTACTGTAATCGGGTCGGGTACGAGGACGGCACGTGTTTTTGGGGAGGGTCTGAGGTCATCGCCCCCACGGGGGATGTCTTGCTCAAGGGCCCTCAGCTCGAGGAAGCCTTCCTGCACGTGGATATTGACCGTCGCGAGGTCCGACGGGAGCGGATCGCCAATCCCCTCCTCCGAGACGAGCGGCTGGACTTCACCCTCCGGGAACTCAAGCGGATCACCCGGGACCTCGAGCGCATCCGCCGGGCTCGGGGTAAAGAGACCCCATGAAACCACCCGTCATCATGCCGGAACTCACCCTGGACTGGAACCTCTGCACCAAGGTTTTGACCGGATTCATCCAGAGCGAAGTGCGGCGGCCCGGCTTCCCGCGGGTGATCGTCGGGATTTCCGGCGGCGTGGATTCGTCCTTAGCCGTCACCTTGGCCGCGGCGGCGATGGGGCCCGAAAACGTCTGGGGGGTAAGCATGCCCTATAAATCCTCGAGCCCCGAGAGCGTGAGCCACGCCCGACTCATCGCCGATCGCCTCGGGATCCATTTCCTTGAGATCCACATCACGCCGCAGATCGACGCGTACTTCGCCGCATACCCGGACGCCGACCACATCCGACGGGGGAACAAGATGGCCCGGGAACGGATGACGGTCCTGTACGATCACTCCGCCCGCCTGGGGGCGCTGGTCCTGGGCACGAGCAACAAGACGGAGCTCCTCCTGGGCTACGGCACCCTCTACGGCGATATGGCCTCGGCGCTGAACCCCATCGGCGACCTCTACAAGACCCAGGTCCGGGGCCTCGCCGCGCACCTCGATGTCCCACCCGAGATCATCGGAAAGGCGCCGAGCGCTGACCTGTGGGCGGGACAGACCGATGAGGGCGAGCTGGGCTTCACCTACGAAGCGGTGGACCGGCTGCTGTACTATATGGTGGACCGGAGGTACGAACTCCCCGCATTGATTGAACTCGGCTTTGACGCCGCTTTTGTTCAGAAGGTCTTTCGGCGAGTCCAATCGTCCCAATACAAACGGCGGCCGCCGATCATTGCCAAGGTCTCGGCCCGGACGATCGATCGCGACTTCCGCTACCCGCGGGACTGGGGCATGTGATCAGTTCACAGTGGAGAGTTCAGGGTTCAGGGTAGAGCGTTCAGCACGGTGAGCCATTGCTTTCCATGAACCATGAACTCTGAACCGTGAACGAATTCCGGAGTGGACCATGATCATTGGGGTGCCGAAGGAGATCAAAGACCAGGAGCACCGTGTGGCGATGACCCCCGCCGGGGTCCAGGCCCTGACCGCCCGCGGGCATCAGGTGCTCATCGAGCGGGGCGCGGGACAGGGCGCCGGCATGGGGGACGAGGAGTACGCCGAGGTGGGCGCAGAGATTGTCCCCCGTGCGGCCGAGCTCTACGTCAGGGCCGAAATGATCTGCAAGGTGAAGGAGCCTCAACCGAGCGAGTACACGTATCTCCGGGCCGGCCAGATTCTCTTTGCTTTCCTCCATCTCGCCCCCGAGCCCGAACTGACCCGCAGCCTCCTCGAGCGACAGGTCGTGGGGATCGCCTACGAAACGGTGGAAACAGACGATGGCCGCAAACCGCTGCTGGAACCGATGAGCGAGATCGCCGGCCGGATGGCGATCCCCATCGCCGCCACCTACCTCTCCAGCCCCGGCGGAGGCCGCGGCGTGCTCCTGAGCGGCATTGCCGGAGTGCCACCAGCCACCGTGACCATCCTCGGCGGTGGCATCGTCGGCTTTCATGCCGCCAAGATGGCGGCAGGCATGGGGGCCTGGATCTACCTCCTGGATGTGGACGTCTCGAGGATGCGCTCGTTGGCAGCGCTCCTCCCGCCGAACGTGACGACCCTCATGTCTAACCCCATCAGCATTGAGGAATGTGTCAAGCGTGCTGATGTTCTCGTCGGCGCCGTGCTCATCCCCGGGGCCAAGGCGCCCCGGCTCGTTACCCGGGAAATGATCAAGCTCATGAAGCCCGGCTCGGTCATCGTGGATGTCTCGGTGGATCAAGGGGGATGCGTGGAGACGACCCGCCCGACGACCCACAGCAACCCGATATACCAGGTGGATGGCGTCATCCACTACTGCGTTGCCAACATGCCCGGGGCCTTCGGCCGGACATCTACCTTTGGCCTCACCAACGTCACCCTACCCACCATCCTCGAAATCGCCGAAAGGGGATGGCGACGGGCCGCCCGCGCGAAGCCTGAAATCGCCAAGGGGCTCAACCTGGTCCACGGCCACGTCACCTACCCCGCCGTCGCCCAGGCCCATGGGATGGAGTGTGTCCCCTGGGAAGAGGCGGCCAAGCGATAGCCGGCCCCTCAGAGGCGCTGGACTCGCGCACCATGGCGGCCCGAGTCCACTCGGAAGGGGTTGCCGCGGCTGGGTTTTAGAAGGGGAAATAGATGCTGAGACTCAGGTACGGTCGGACATCCTGGATGCCTTCCGCAGAGTAGTATTTGGGGCCCACGCCGATCAGGAAGCTCCCATTGGTAGGGCGATGACGGATCTCCAGCAGGGGGCCTCCCTGGAACGCCATGAAGTCTTGATTCCCCATGCCGATCCCCTCCACGCCCAAGCCCAGAGCGAATTCCTCCTGCGATCCGAAACTCAGAACATCCCGCTTGAAGGCCACCCGTCCCCAGTTCGATTCATCCCCCGAAGCGTACTGATAGAGCACCAGGATGTCGGCCAGTGGGGACACCTGGTAGTGGTACTCGACTTGGGCCGCCCCCCCATCATCGTTGCGTGTCGAGGGCTCTTGATTCTCGAAGTCCGTCCTCTTGATCTGGCCCCCTCCGAAGAGGGACACGGACATATCGGGCCTTAACTGATATCTGAACCCCACGAGAGGGGTGACGGCCCAGGCCTTCGCGTCGACGGTCGTTCCCGCCTGCTGGAATTCATAGGTCAAATAACTGAACATAAGGCGGGCCCGGAGGGCAATCCGGTCTGAAACCGGCTCTATGATTCCCACTCCGGCGTACGCGTAGCCGGAGTTGCCGAAATCGGTGGAGGCGCCCCCGAGCGTCTCCCAATCAAGCGCCGCAGCAGGCGAGGCGGCGAAACAGACCGCACCGAGGATGACAACGCACCACCAGGGTCTCATGCCATGTCGAGTCAGGGCGTGACTCCCCGCGCTACACCGAGGCAACTTCGGGAGAGGGCTGGGCCAAACCATACAGCTCCTCACGTACCCGGTCAAGATCCTGCGGCAGGTATTTTTCAATGGCGATTCCCGCAGTCCAGCCCCGGAGACTCTTGCGCCAGTACCGGATGCTGGCCGGAACAGTGATCTCACCGCCATTCACCTTCAGCTGAAGCTGGATCCCGGGCGGATAGGTACGAAGCCGGCGGCGGAAGACAGCCCGTACGCCGGCCTCGCTCACATCGCGCGTCAATCCCGACAGCTCCCCCTCGTCCCATGTGAGAACACAGGGCCAGTGCTTGGTGAAACGGGGATGCCGGCGAAGGAAGGCACGCTCCAAGAGGAATACCCGCAATGGAGCGCAAAGAAACGTGAGGAGATTTCTCCCCATCCCTTGGCGAGACACACCCGAGACAAACTCGGGGTGCGCGTACATCGCAAGGATCACGGCTTCCCGATGGGCGAGGGAAAGTGAGTCGAAGGCGAGCCGTACTTTGAGCTGGTGAGGCCCCGCGATCTCGCGGCCCACCACGCGCGCCGGGACCCTCCTGGTCCCGTGGAGGGGAATCTCCATCGTGAGCTCGACGGCGTCCGGGATCGGGACCTGTGGGGTCTTCACGAGCAATCCGGTCTCACTGAGCTCCGTGATCGTGGCGGCAATCGCGTCGCCGCCGTTTTCGAGATGCGCCGGGAGGGACACACGGACGCGGTGTGCCTCTCTCCGCTGCGGCCGCTCATACGCGACCGCAATGGCCCAGGCACACGTGATGGCGTGAAACACGGCCCACAGAAGATTCACCGCCGTGTATGAGGATAGCCATTGGCCGAAGATCAGGGGGACAAGCCCCCAGAGGATGCCGCAGACCAGGAGGGACCCGAGGATCAGCGACGGGAGGGCCAACACCCAGCGAAAACGACCCACCATCCGGGTTTCCCCCTTTGGGGTGACGTTAAACTGGCCTCTCCGTGGATAGAAGAAGGCATGCACGATCACCGGGAGCTGCCAACCGCTCAAGGCCAGCTCGTAGGCGTTCGACACGAAACTGCTGCGATGACCCGCGGCAAAGGCGTCGAAGACGACGACTGCCAAGAGGAACTGGGGGATGAAGTAGTTGACGAGATCCGGAATATCCGCGAGGAGCGGCTTGAGCCCCAGCAGGAGGAACCAGAGAGGGGCCATGGTGTAAATCAGGCGTGGCAAGGGAAAGAGAAAGTAATAGACGGCGAAGAAATACAGCACCCGCTGGCGCCACGTGAGCCCGGGCAGGAGCAGCGGGTTGTCGAGGCGCAGCCCCTGCACGGCGCCTCGGGCCCACCGCAGGCGCTGGCTGAGGTAGCCGGCAAAACTCTCCGGTGCCAACCCGCGGCTCAGGGGGCGATCGACATAAGTGGATCGATACCCCCTGGCGTGGAGGTGGACTGACGTGTGGAGATCCTCCGTGACCGTCTCTGTCCGGAAGCCGCCGACCTCGACCAGAGCGCTCCGCCGCAACACGGCGGCAGATCCGCAGAAGAAGGCGGCGTTCCAGCGGTCCCGGCCCGGCATGGCGATATGGAAGAACAGATCTTGCTCATTGACGATATGGCGCGAGAGGAGCAGGTTCCGCTGGAAGGGATCCGAATTGATGAAGGTATGCGGCGTCTGGACCAGCGCGACCTTGGGGTCGCGAAAATAGCCGACGGTCTCCCGGAGGAAGGAAGTCACCGGAACATGATCCACATCGAAGCACGCCACGAGTTCGCCGCTCGAGTGGGCAAGGCCGTAATTCAGGTTTCCGGCCTTGGCCCCAAGGCGGTTGGGCCGGTGGAGGTAGGTGCAGCCGAGTGTGGCTGCCAATTCCCGCACCTCCCGGCGCCCACCGTCGTCAAGGATATAGACGCGCTTGGAGGGATAGTCGAGGCGGGTGCAGCAGAGCGCGCTCCGGAAGAGGATCTCGATCGGCTCGCTGCACACAGTGATAAAGACGTCGACAGACGGGGCGCGTTCCGGGACCGGGGGAGACTCGGCCCGGTCGGCTCGTTTCCAGCATTGCACATAAAAGACCATCAGGTAGCTGAGGCCGTACATCTCCGCCAGGAGGAGCGTGTAGCTCAGGATGGCCTCGAGGACCGTCGCCTGATTCAGCGTAAACACAGCTCGCCAGAGAATGTAGCGGAGGGCCAACCCGATACTCAAGAGCACAGCGATCTGCCGGCATCGGAGTGGGGCACGGGGGATGACCGAGAAGCCCACACCGAGTAGGACGGCAAGCCAACTGATGACGATGTCGACGGTACGGAGGAGTTCCCCGGTCATCGATTCTCCTTCTGGCTTCTACCGGACGATTGCGAACGCGAGCAACTCGGCACAACCGTCAATTTCACGACCTCTAAGTAATATATGTCGTTCTTTTTTTTTGTAATGTCGGATTTGGACCTATGCGGCCATCGGATTTAGCACTAGGCGATCCCCCCCGAAAGGCCTAGGTCCAAGGTATAGGAGATCTACGATGAGATCCCCCACACCGAAGGGCTGCCCGAGCATCTGAGTCAATACGCAGGGTTCGGTCTTGACTGTGCTCATGTCTGTGCAGATCAGACTTACCCTTATGCGAGGTTGGCGCACTCTCCGTGCCACAGCGAGTTGCTATCAGGGCTGGAGTGCAATAGGACGCATTCTGTCCACGCTGAGGCCAGAACCACCACTGAAAGTCCTCTTGGGCAATCTTCGTACCAAGATGCGTTTGTCCGTAAGTTGCTAAAATTTCAGGGGTCTCTGGACCAAAGGATTTCTAGGGGGGTGACGTATTTTCGACGACTGCCGAAAAATGAGCAGCGAGATCCCGACGCCTAAAGCTTCGCCCGCTGCCCTTCATCGACGACGTACTTCAGGGGGTCGTGGGGCTGGTCGTTGA
>CAYSDK010000010.1:31818-39262 GCA_964429865.1 uncultured bacterium | reverse complement strand
GCAGCAATCCGCGTGCCAGCCCCGGCCGATCAGTGCTGAGGACTGAGGGCTGAGGACTGAGTGGTGAATGGTGGATGCTCCTAAGTGTCGAGAGTCGAGGGTTGAGTGTTGAGGCCGAAAGGGGGGTGATCAGGGTTCAGGGGATTTCGAAGGTTGAGGGTCAACGTGCCACTCCCGAGGTGGAACGTTCGAGGCTCGAGGGCACCGTGTTGGCTGCCCTGAAATAGCGCTCAGGCTCAGTCCTCAGTCCTCAGTCCTCAGCACTTTCGCCTAGAGATCTTCAAAGTGGGCGAGCTGCTTGAACTGCCGGTAGCGGGCCTCGATCTCGGGGTAGGTGAGGTGCTGCAGCCTGTGGAGCGAGAAGGCCTCTACCGCAAAGGAGGCCATAACCGAGCCCATGATGACGGCCCGGCGGAGATTCGCCTCATCGAAATTCTGCGTGCTGGCCAGAAACCCCAGAAAGCCTCCGGCAAAGGCATCACCCGCGCCGGTGGGGTCGTAGACGTTCTCCAGAGGAAGGGCGGGGGCGGCGAACCAGCCTCCGTCGGAGAAGCTGAGGGCCCCGTACTCTCCGCGCTTGATGATCAACGAGCGGGGGCCCCAGCCGAGGATCGTCTTGGCCGCCCGGACCAGATTCGGCTCCTGGGCCAACATCCGGGCCTCGGCATCGTTGATGATGAGGATCTGGACCTGTTTCAGGGTCTGCCGTAACGCCTCCGGCTTGCCTTGAATCCAGAAGTTCATGGTATCAGCGGCGACGAGGCGGGGAGAGAGCACCTGGGTCAGGACCTCACGCTGGAGGTCCGGATCGATGTTCGCCAGGAAGACCACCTCACGCTCGCGGTAGGGCTCGGGCAGCCGCGGATGGAATTCGGCGAAGACATTCAACTGGGTCTCCAGGGTCTTCGCCTCATTCAGGGCAAAGCCGTACTCTCCCCGCCATCGGAAGGTCCGGCCGGGCCGCCGCTCGAGTCCGGTGAGATCGACCTCTCGCCTTCTCAGAAACTCCAGCGCCTCCATCGGGAAGTCCTCGCCCACCACCGCCACCACGCTGACGGGGGCGAAGAAACTGGCGCTCGAGGCAAAGTAGGTCGCCGAGCCCCCCAGCACCTCCCTCGCGTCGCCAAAGGGAGTCGTGACCGTGTCGAGGGCCACCGATCCTACGACCAAGATCTCCATGTCGCGTCCTCGATCCGTTATGGGCCCAGGTATTTCCCGACGATGGGCCAGAGCTTCTTTTTGGTGGCCTCCGGGATGGCCTGGGGGGCGGTGATGATGGCATCCTTCAGGGCCGACGCGCAGCCGCAGGACCGGTCCGGCCGGATCTTGGGGATCACGCTTCGGACGATGGCCTTGGCGGTGGCCACGTTCTTGTGCAGAATGGCGATCACCTTCTCCACCGTCACATCCCCTTCCGCCTCGTGCCAGACGTCGTAATCGGTGACGAGCGCCATGGTGGCGTAGCACATTTCCGCCTCGCGGCTGAGTTTCGCCTCCTGCAGATTGGTCATCCCGATCACGTCCACGCCCCAGCTCCGGTAGATGCGGGACTCCGCCCGGGTCGAGAACTGGGGACCCTCCATGCAGAGATATGTCCCCCCTTTGTGCATGCGCGCACCGAGGTCGCGGCCGGCGCTATAGAGCAGCTCGCTCAGGTCGGGGCAGACGGGATCGGCGAAGCTCACGTGGGCCACGACTCCGTCCCCGAAGAAGGTGCTCGCCCGCGCCCGGGTGCGGTCAAAGAACTGATCGGGGACGACGATATCCGACGGGCGAATCTCCTCCCGCATGCTCCCCACCGCCGAGGCCGAGATGATCCACTGGGCCCCGAGCACCTTGAATCCATAGATATTCGCCCGAAAGTTGAGTTCCGAGGGGAGCAGCCGATGCCCCCGACCGTGGCGAGCGAGGAAGACGACCCCGTGTCCGTCCAGGCGGCCGAGGATATAGGCATCGGAGGGATCGCCGAACGGGGTCGTGACCCGCTCCTCCCGCAGGTGGGTGATCCCCTCCATCTCGTACAGCCCGCTCCCTCCGATGATGCCGATCACCGGCTCTGCCATGTCAGCATCCCGCCACAAGCGGCAGTGGGCGTTGGAGCGGCGGCTGCGGCACGGCACCACCGGTCGGCACGCGACCAGAGAGCATGCCCCGTCCGCCCATCCCCTCGACCCGCACATCCACCAGCCTGCCCCGCAGGCCGTCCGGCCCCCCAAAGAGGATGCCCAGATAGTTGTCGCTCACCCCGTGGAGGAGACCGGTCTCGCAATCCCGTTCGCCCAGCACCACCACCGGAAGCGTCTGCCCCACGACACTCTGCTTGAAGGCGAGAAACTTCTGCTCGCCGAGCTGCCGCAGAATGCGGTTGCGGCGGGCCTTGGTCACGGCGGGAACCTGGTCGGGCATTCCCGCCGCCTTCGTGCCGGAACGGCGGGAATAGGTGAAGACGTGAAAGTAGCTGACGGGGAGTTCCTCAAGGAGACGGCGGGTATTTTCGAACGCCGAATCGGTCTCCCCGGGAAAGCCAACGATGACATCGACCCCGATGGCGATCCCGGGCACCTCCTGGTGGAGGGATTCCACCACCGCGCGGAAGTGCCGCGATCGATAACTACGGGCCATCCGTCTGAGGATCTCGTCGTCGCCACTCTGCAGGGCCAGGTGGACATTGCGACAGAGGCGGGGCGAAGCGCCGAAGAGTCGAACCATCTCCGGCTTGATCTCGTGGGGATGGAGCGAGCTCAACCGGATCCGCGGGATCGCCGTCTCGTCCAGCAGGCGCTGCAGCAGCGCCGACAGAGACGTCCTTGGTTTCAGGTTCCATCCATAAGTCCCCAAGTTGATTCCGGTCAGGACGATCTCGGGATGCCCACCCGCGGCGAGGCGCCGGCCCTCTTCCACCACCCGATCAGGGGGAAGGCTGCGATTCGGGCCCCGGACCGCCGGGATGATACAGAAGGTACAGGCGAAGTCGCACCCGTCCTGGATCTTCAAGAAGGGACGCGTCCGATCCGGCCGCTCCGGTGCCGGCGCGGCCTGAAAGGTGCGCACCGCCCCGATATCGCCGACACGGATGTGGACCCCCTGCTCCCGCGGGCGATCACCCTCGAGATCCTGGACCTCCCAGCCAGCGGTCCTCAGGTGCCGCATCAGCTCCATCTTCTCCACATTGCCCAGGATCAGATCGACCCCGTCAATGGCCGCAATCCGCTCGGGGGCGGCCTGCGCATAGCAGCCGGTGACGACCACAAAGGCCGTGGGACTCTGCCGGATGGCCTGGCGGATGAGGCGACGCGCATCGGCATCGGCCCGCTCGGTCACCGTGCAGGTATTGATCACGTAAACCTCGGCAGGTTGGGTGTAGGGGACCAAGGTCAAGCCAGCCGTCCGGGCCTGATCGACCATGGTGTCGGTCTCGAACTGGTTCTGCCGGCACCCTGACGTGGCGAAGGCTATGCGCACGGTGTCATCCTCCCGCAAGCCCCGACGTTACCACACCGTACTCGATTTGCAAGGGTGTTGGTCTATTGGGTTTATTGAGTCTATTGGATTTATTGGGTTGGTTGGGTTGGTTGGGTTTGCGCCCAGATGCTAGTGGATGAACCCAATGAACCCAAGAGACCCTATGAACCCTATGAGCCTGGCGTCGGTCGCGGTTTGACACCTGCGGACAGTGGGTGATACGAATGGACACCGAAGAGGAGTTAGCCGTCATGCGGATCGGGATTATCGGACTGCCGCGCGCCGGGAAGAGCACCGTCTTCTCCCTGTTGACCGGTCAGAGTCCTCCGCCGGCCAAAGGCCCGGCCCCGACGGTCGGGATCGCGAAGGTTCTCGAGCCCCGCCTGGACCGCCTCGCAACCCTCTTCCGCCCCAAGAAGATCACTCCCGTCACCCTCGAGGTGCTGGACTTTCCCCCCCTCGGCCGGGCGGGGAAGGATGGCGATGCTGAGGGGTCCCTGCTGGCAGAGCTGCGGCAGGTCGATGTGATCTTGCACGTGATCCGGCACTTCGAGGATGCGCGGGTGCCTCATGAGGAGGGAGCTCTCGACCCCTTACGCGATCTTGCCCTCCTCGACACCCTTTTGCTGCTGGCCGATCTCGCCGTCATCGAGAAACGAATCGACCGGATCGCCGACGAGGTGCGCAAAGGCCAAAAGGGCGAGGGGCATCAGGAAGTCCCCCTCCTCGAGCGTTGCCGGGGGATGCTGATGAAGGAGCAGAGCCTCCGCCTCATGGCGCTCACGGCCGCCGAGGAGAAGAGCCTGCGGGGGTACGCGCCCCTGACGCTCAAACCACTCCTCGTACTCCTCAACATCGAGGAGGAGAGGCTCGGGAACGCGGACCCGGTCTGGACGCGCCTACAGGAAAAGGCAGCCGCGCCCCGGACCGGCTGGTGCCGCCTGGCGGCCAAGACCGAATGGGAGCTGAGTCAGCTCCCAGGTGAAGAGCGGCAGGAGTTTTCGCGAGCGCTCGGGCTCGAGACCCTCGAATCTCCCTCGGTCCTCCGCCGCTGCCTCGACCTTCTGGATCAGGTTATCTTCTTCACCGTGGTCGGGGACGAGCTACGGGCATGGACAATCCCTCGGGGGGCGACCGCGCTGGAGGCGGCTGCCACCATCCACACCGACATGGCGCGAGGCTTCATCAAGGCCGAGGTTATCGCCCTCGGGGACCTCGAGGACGCCGAATCCATGGCGGCGGCGCGGAAGCAGGGGCGCGTGCGCTTGGAAGGGAAGGAGTACCGGGTACAGGACGGCGATATTCTCACCGTGCGGTTCAGCGGCTGATCTTTTCCGGGGTGAGGTTCTGAGCGGTCTCGGCGAGAGGCTTTCGATCCGGGGGCGTAATAGTGCCACCCGAGATGATCATCTTCACCGCCTCATCCACGGAGATGTCGACGGGGATGATCTCCTCCTCGGGCACCAGCAGGAAGAACCCGGCAGTGGGGACCGGTGCGGTGGGGATCAAGACAGAGACGGCGCGACCGGGTCGACCCGGAATATCAAACCGCCGGCGGCTGGTAATGAAGCAGAGGCTGTAGATCCCCTCGCGGGGAAACTCTACCAGGGCTACCTTCCTGAACGAGGCGTCCTTCACCGCGAACAGGTCGATGAGTTGCCGGACAGACGTGTAAATTCCCCGGACCACGGGGATGCGCGCGAAGAGGGTCTCGGCCCATTGGAAGATCCGCTGGCTGAAGAGGGTCCCGGTCACTCCCACGAGGCAGATCAGGGTGGCGGTGACGAGGACGCTTAACAGGGTGGTCAGCGGTGCCGCCAAATCCGTGGCCACAACGTCGCGGAGGATGACCCCGAGGAACGGAGACAGGAGTCCCCCCACCAGGCTGAAGAGAATCCAGACGATGTAGAGGGTCAGCAGGGTCGGCAGAACAATGATCAGGCCGGTGACGAAATACCGGCGGAGCGAGGTCCGGCTCGCCTGTAACCGCCCGCTCATCTCACAGCTCCTGCACCCCCGCAGACCGAATGGACCCGCAAAGAATATGCCCCAAGTGACCGCCGCCGACCCCTAGGCCTTCCGTCCGGGTCGGGCGATCTCTTGGGACCATTGATTATTTTGTACCACGGGATGCGGTGGCTGTCAACGCCTTTGGTGGGAACACAGAGAGGAAGTGGTGGGCGGTACTGGGATCGAACCAGTGGCCTCTGCCGTGTGAAGACAGCGCTCTCCCGGCTGAGCTAACCGCCCAGGCCCCATGAAGAGTTCTTTATCACAGGGTGAGCCGACTCTGTCAAGAGCAATCGGGCCACCGCGGATCGACCGCGAGCACATGGCCTGCCATGAGCAAGTTGGGAAAGCTCTCGCCAGAAAGCTTTCCCCGCGCGTCGAATGGTGGCTCGTACCGTTCCAACTACGTGTGTCACCCTCTTTGCCGCACACGCCGACCACCGTTGGAACAAGGCAGGCTGATCACATTCGGAGTAGGCAGTTGGAACGGCACTAGATGCGCGGCAGCGTGATCTCCTGCTGGCCTTGGTACTTGCCCTGCTTGTCCGCGTAGGAACGCTCGCAGACCTGATCGCCCTCAAAGAAGATCACCTGGGCGATCCCCTCTCCCGCATAGATCCGGGCCGGCAGGGGTGTCGTGTTGGATATCTCAAGCGTGGCATGCCCTTCCCACTCGGGCTCAAAGGGGGTCACGTTCACGATGATGCCGCACCGCGCATAGGTGGACTTCCCCACACAGATGGTGAGAACGCTCCTGGGAATCCGGAAGTACTCAACGGTCCGGGCCAAGGCGAAGGAGTTGGGGGGGATGATGCAGATCGCTCCCTGAAAGTCGATGAACGATTGCCGGTTGAAGTTCTTCGGATCCACGATGGTCGTGTTGATGTTGGTGAAGATCTTGAATTGATCCGCGACCCGGATGTCGTAGCCGTACGAAGAGAGCCCATACGAGATCACCCCGTCCCGAATCTGCGATTCGATGAAGGGGTCGATCATCTTGTGCTCTAACGCCATCCTCCGGATCCACGCATCTGCCTTGATCCCCATACCCCCTCCCTTTTATCGAGTCATGGTACTTCTTACATGAGGACTGCCCTGTCTGGCCCCGGTGCGAGGACAGGCTGCCCGAGCAGGAGACGATGGCTGGATCGAGGGGGGCGCGGAAGCTACTTCTCGAGGGGGGCGTCGAAGACCTTGACCTCGTCGATCCGCCAGCGCCCGTCCTCCCGGACCAGATCATAGGTCTGCCGGCTCACCTTCTTGCCCTCCGGGGTCTTCAAGTGAAAGCTGATCACCACCGTCGCCTCCTCGCCGCGGACGATGGCGGGATTGACCCGCAAAAAGAGGACCTCGGACCGGGGCCTGATGTCGTGACGCCCGAGCTGCTCCACCCAATCTTTTCGGGATCTTCCGTTATGCCACTTAGAGGAGAGATGGCCATACGCCTCGTTATAATCCCCATCCAGGAGGGCC
This sequence comes from uncultured bacterium, assembly GCA_964429865.1. Lineage (GTDB taxonomy): Bacteria > Methylomirabilota > Methylomirabilia > Methylomirabilales > CSP1-5 > CSP1-5. The sequence continues at coordinate 32,317 of CAYSDK010000010.1, read as the reverse complement.
TGAAGATAGGCCCGGACCACCGCGGTCGGAACCGCCTCGCGGCCGGGTTGCTCCACTGCGACCGAAATATGGGGTGCCAGCACGCTCAGAAGGATGACAAGGAACGCCTGCAGTATCCCGTGCCAGATGGGGAACGCCCGCGGTCCGCGGATCTCCGGGAACGATAGGCTCACGAAGTCGGCTCCCCTTGAAAAAATGCCGCCCCCTCCGGTCGGGGAAACTACAAGGATCATGCCAATCCGACCCGGCCGGGCTGAGACAGCCTGGGGCCAAATAAAGCAGAACCCGGGATGAAACACAACAAAAAAAGAGGCTTCCGCCTCTCTGCGTCCTCCCAAGACTCGCCTCCTCTAGTGCCGTTCCAACGTGCTGAGCCGAATGTGACCAGCCTGCCTTCCTGCAACGGTACCGCAAAGAGGTAGGCACGAACAGTTGAAACGGTACTAGCTCGCCAGACGCCTTCTTCTCGGCATCGCGCCCGCCGGGCGACGCACCTCCT
>CAYSDK010000010.1:26989-31718 GCA_964429865.1 uncultured bacterium | reverse complement strand
TAGCTCGCCAGACGCCTTCTTCTCGGCATCGCGCCCGCCGGGCGACGCACCTCCTTCGGCAACGCCCGCCTCGGGACCAAGGGGCGCGGCTGCTTCCGCCGGGCGACGGCCTTGCGCTCTGCCCGGCGACGCTCCATGGCGATCCGCTCCCTCAGGACCCGGATCTCGGCATCGCTCCAGCCTTCATCCACAGCCGGCTCTCACCCCCTCCCCCTTTCGCGGCGATCACGGCTCCAACGCTCCCACGAGGATCCGCTCGAGGACGTGCTGGATGGCCGCATCCGGATCGGTCAGAATCTCGTCCACCAGCCCCTGCCAGAACCGGATCTGAATCAGGTTGTGCGCGTGCCGGAGCGCCACCAGACAGTCTCCCTTGCCCACGTCAAGAACGAGGAGGTCCGCCCCTGGCGGGGCCATCCGATGGAGGACCCGTCGCAGGACCCCCTCAAGCCGCTCGGCCCGCCTCCGCCCCTCCAGTTGCTCTGTCAGAAAGGCTTCTGCAGTGCTCGTCAGCACATGCTCCTCGCCGCCCATGCGCCCCCCTCGCGTTAGCATTCACTGAAGCCACAGGAGTGACATTTCCGGCACCCTTCCTCGTTGACCAGGGTCGCCTGTTGGCAGTCAGGGCACAGATCGCCGACCTTCGTCAGCGCCCCGTCCGTCCGTTTCTGCTCCTTCACCTCCGTCAGCCCGATATGTTTCGCCAACGCCTGGGCCAGGGCATCCGGAAGTGACAGGACCCGTTTTCGCCCAAACCCCAGCGGCCTCCCCCCGCCAATCCCACTCAGCTGTCCTACGATCTCGGCCACCCGATCCCGGGCGGACACCCCTTCGGGGAGCGGGAGTCGAAGGATCAGCGAGATCAAGCGCCCGAGGGCCTCGGCATGGGCCATGGTCTCGCTGCCGGCCTTTCCGACGCTCACGAACACCTCGAACGGCTCTCCGCCGCCCTTGCCGTTATCATTGACCGTGATGAAGGCCGTCCCGACCGGGGTCTGCATCCGATAGGTCTTCCCGGCGAGGGCCTCGGGTCTTGGCTGCATGCCGGCCCCGACCTCGACGGTCATCGCGGCCGTGGCCCCGTCCTTCTTCTTGGTGCCCACGTGCAGCACCTGATCCCCCTTGCACCCATCCCGGAAGACGGTGATCCCGATGCACCCGAGTTCATAGGCCAGGCGATACGCCTTGGCCACATCCTCCTCGGTAGCCGAATGAGGCAGGTTGATCGTCTTCGAGACGCCGTTATCGGTGTACTGCTGAAAGGCCGCCTGCATCCGGACGTGCCAGTCGGTCCCGACTTCGTGGGCGGTGACGAAGACCCGCTGGACCTCGTCGGGGATTCCCGTCAGGGCTCGGACCGTGCCGCGCTCGGCCACCGCCTTCATCAACTCCTCGCTATAAAAGCCCCCGGCCTTGGCCACCCGCTCGAAGATGGGGTTCACAAAGGTCAGGTGCCGATCCCCCACGATGTGGCTGAAGGCCAGAGCAAAGACCGGCTCGATCCCGGAGGAGCAGTTGGCGATGATGGAGATGGTGCCGGTGGGGGCAATGGTGGTCACAGTCGAGTTCCGCAGCGGCTGCTCGTCCCGGTAGATGCTCCGGGGCCAGCTGGGGAAGGGGCCCCGTTCCTCGGCAAGGCGCGCCGACTCGTCATGCCCTTTCTCTTCAATGAACCGCATGACCTCGACGGCCAGGCTCAAGGCCTCGTCGCTGTCGTAGGGGACACTCAGATCGAACAGGAGGTCTGCCCAGCCCATCACCCCGAGGCCGATGCGCCTGTTGGCCTTCACCGACGCATCGATCTCCGGCAGGGGATAGGGGTTGGCCTCGATGACGTCATCCAGAAACCGGACGCTCAACCGGACCACTCGCTCGAGGCCATCCCAATCGAGATGCCCTTTCCCGTTGCCCGCGGACGCCTTGAAGAACTTCGCCACATTGATCGAGCCCAGATTGCAGGCCTCATTGGGATACAGGGGCTGCTCTCCACAGGGATTCGTGGCCTCGACCTCGGCAATGGTCGGGGTGGGATTCGCCCGGCCGGCGTTACACCGGTCGATGAAGAAGAGGCCGGGATCCCCGGTGCGCCACGCGGCCTTCACGATGCGGTCGAAGACCTCCCGCGCCTTGAGCCTCCCCACGACCTTCTTCGTCTCAGGGGTCACCAGCTCGTACTCCGCGTCCCGCCTGAGCGCGTCCATGAACTTCTCGGTGATCGCCACCGAGATGTTGAAATTGGTGATTCCCCCGTCGAGCTTTGACTCGATGAACTCGAGGACATCGGGGTGATCCACACGCAGGATCCCCATATTGGCGCCCCGCCGGGTCCCTCCCTGCTTCACCGCCTCGGTGGCCCCGTTAAAGACCCGCAGGAAACTCACCGGGCCGGAGGCCTTGCCCCCCGTCGAGCGGACGACGGCATCTTTCGCCCGCAGCCGAGAAAAGGCGAAGCCCGTCCCCCCTCCTGACTTGTGGATAATGGCGGCCGCCTTCACCGCCTCGAAGATCTCCTCCATGCTGTCCCCCACCGGGAGGACGTAGCAGGCCGAGTACTGCAGGCCATTCTGTTTCCCGGCGTTCATCAGCGTCGGAGAGTTGGGGAGGAAAACACCATCGACCATGAGATCGTAAAACCGACAGGCGGTCTCGTGAATCTCCTCAGCCGATTTCCCCCATTGCTCTTCTGCGGAAGCGATCTCAACCGCGACCCGCCAGCACATCCCTTCAGGGGTCTCCAGGACCTTGTCTCCCTGCCGGGCCAGGTACCTCTCCCGTATGACCCGGAGGGCGGAATCGGACCAGTTCCCCTTCCTGGCAGGCGGGTTGGGGAAACGCTGCAGAAACATCGCTCCTCGTCCTTTCTCGCTGGCCACTTGCCGCGAGCTCTCCGTCATCCCCAGCCTCCTCTCACGGTGAGAATATCTGGATGAGAATCTCTGGGTTCCGCAGCCTCTCCCCACGGACTCCACAACTTATCCACAGCTTTTTCCACAAGATTTAGTGGAGCCGACGTCAATATGCTACAACATGTTGTGGTTTGTCAAGCAGAAAATGAATACGCGGGCAAACTTTTTCCCATCCCGTCTTCAGGTCGTCATCCCTGCGTCGAGTTTTCGCTCGATCGAAGCTCTGGCGGATCGCATAGAAGCATAGCGATTGCAATAGGATGCAGGAGGCCATCTGCATATTTTTCTTGCCTCGCCCAGGGGAAGCCAATAGAATACAAGGCGCACTCGTACAACCCTCACGCATTACTGCCATCCTAAAAGAGCGGAACAAGGGAAGGAGGGAAGCATATGACCTATATCGTCTGTGAGCCGTGTATCGGCACCAAGGACCGGGCCTGCGTCGAGGTCTGTCCCGTCGAATGTTTTTACGAGGCGACGGACCAGCTCTACATCCACCCCGAGGAGTGCATCGACTGCGCGGCCTGCGAGCCGGTCTGCCCGGTCACCGCGATCTTCCCGGAAGACAGCGTCCCCGAACAGTGGAAATCGTATACCGAGAAGAACTACAAGTTCGATTACACAAATGCCCCGCACGCCTTGACCAAAACGATGCAGGGAGACCAGGATAACTTCGCCCACACCTTCACGGTTGAGGGAAAGACGATCACGCTGCCACCGCCTCCAGCCGGCTTCGGTGGACCGGCGCCCCCGCCTCCCAAGGGTGAGGCGGGAGCCCCGCCACAGGCAGCGGCACCGGCCCCACCCAAACCGGCGGAGGCACCCAAGGCGGCGGCGCCCTCAGCAGCGCCCGCGGCCCCAGCAGCGGCTGCGCCCCCTCGGGCAGGCACCGTCTCAGCCGACGCCTTTGCGCAGATGGCCGAGGCGGCGGCGGCGGCGGCCGAAGCGGCGGCTCGCGCCGCCGAAGCCGCAGCCGCGGCGATCAGGATACTCCTGGGAAAAGCTGACGGGCGGACGGGTACTGGGGCACCGTCCGCCCCGGCAGCAAAGCCCCAAGCCACTCCTGCCGCGAAGCCAGCAGAGGCCAAGGCGGCGGCGCCCGCGCCGGCCCAGCGTCAGGAGGCAGAGCCACAGCGTGTCGCTCCCGACCCCTCCTTCAAGCGGGCCCAAGAGGTCCTCTACGCCCTCATCGACTTTGAAAGTGGGACGCGGGCAGCAGACACGGAGGAACTGGCCCTCGCCGAGCAGACCGCAACCACTCTGTTCGATGAGATCGCGAAGGCCGTTGGAAAGCGGGACTATACCCTTCAAGACCTCGAGAAGAAGAATGTGGCGCTCCGCCAGAAGATGGAGCTGGCGAACGCCATTGTCGATCGGGTCGGCAGGATTCGACTCCAGATGGAGATCGGACGGCAGCGGGGCCGGACCCGCGCGCAGATCCCAGGGGCGGTGGCCGCCTTTGGGATTGCCGGGGCCTGCGCTGCCGGCGGACTCTTGTACGCTTTGAGATATGGCGTCTCACCCGTTGGCACGCCAACGCTGCACGACCTCCTCAACGCCCCCTTCACCCCTGAGGGCTTCATGCCCTTCCTGGGGTTTAACCTCTTGGCGGGAACGTTCGCCCTCTTCGGCGCGTTGGCCATCGTGAAGCTGGCCCGCTCCTGGGCCGAGGTCCGCCACCTCGAGTCCCTCCGGCCCAAGGAATTTGGTGCCGCCTCGCTGAGGCCGCGCCGCTTCACTTGGATGGACCGGTGGGAGATCGAGTCGCCGCGTATCCGCGAGGCCGAGCGCATGCTGCAGGCCCTGGCCGCGAAGAAGCGGTA
>CAYSDK010000010.1:23334-26889 GCA_964429865.1 uncultured bacterium | reverse complement strand
TAGCTATCCCTTCTGGGTGGCGGGGGTCCTCCGCCCTCGGAGGGCGCGCAGGACGATCACCGCGAGGGCGACGACAAAGACGAAGAGGAAGAGGATCATCACCTGCCCGTGGCTCGCCATATAGGCCTGAAGCCAGAGGAGCAGATAGAGATCGTTGCTACTCTGCCGCCACGCCCGGCGGTAGGCCTGGAGGGCCTCGGGGTACTGACCTCGGGATTCATGTGCCTTCCCCAATCCGTACAGCGCCAGCGTATATTCCGGATTGATGACGAGCGCGCGTTCGAGATGCGCGATCGCCTCCTCCCCCCTGCCCGCCTTCTGGTACGCAAGCCCTAGGTTGGTCTCGATCATCGGGTCCTTTGGATCCAGGGCCGCCGCCTTTTCGAGGGCCGCAACGGCCTCCGGATAACGATTCATCTTGTAGGAAAGCCAACCCAGGTCGTTTAACAGGGCGGGATTCTCCGGCTCCAGCTTGACGGCGGTGAGATAGCGACTCATCCCCTCGGGGTAGTCCCCCCGCGCCTCGACCATGGCGCTCCCGAGCCCGGCGTGCGCCCGGGCCATCCGGGGTTGGAGCCTGAGCGCCGCCTCGAAGGCAGTCACGGCGTCTTCATAGCGGCGTAGCTCCAGCAGGACCCAGCCTTGGTTGACCAGGGCATCGGCCGCTCGCGGTTCGGCGTCCCGGCTGCGCGCAAAGGCCTGAAGCGCTTCATCCCAGCGTCGATCCCGCCCGTAGAGAACCCCCAAGAGGTTCCATGCGACGAAATCGTCCTCCTGTCGGGCGACGGTGGCCTCGAGGAGCTCACGGGTCACCGCGAAAGAGTGGGTCCTATTGTAGACCTCCCGAAGGCGATCGAAGGCAAGCGGATGCTCCGGGAAGCCCTGGAGCGTCTGGCGGTACCCGCTGATGGCCTCCTCGAACCTTCCCGCCAGGCGGAGCGCTTCCGCCCGCCGGTAGTTTTGCGTCGCCTTCTCTTCCCGCGCGGGCGAGGCGTGCGCCAGCGAAAGAGACCCCACCAAGACTCCGGTGATCCATGGCAGCAGAAGGTGTCTCATCCCGCCTTCCGCTCAAGCATCCAGCCCAGCATGAACAGGGCCGCGCCAATCCCAAGGAGAACCATCTCGGGGCCCATGCCGTGCTCCTCAGTGATCCCGACGAAGAAGGCCACCACCAGATTCGCCATGCCTATGACCTGCAGTCCTCGGCCCAGATAGAACATCGACATCCCCTGACGCGAAAAACTTTCCCACTATAGCGGAGCGTCGGCAGGGTGTCAAACCGGCGGGCGGTGCAGGCTCGGCAGATGGCGAGAACGGCCTTGCAATGCCGGCGGGATCCGGCTAGAATCCTTCCACCATCCCGGAGGGACCGAGCCATGGAGCAGTTTACCTTCATCCTCAGCCGTCCCGATAACATTCCCATCACGATCCTGTTGATCTCGGCGGTGATCTGCCTCTACGTCGCTCTGAAGCAGGCCTTCAAGAACGATCGGCTCATTGAAGAGGGGCGCGAGGACGAGATCTACGAGGATATGATCAAGTAGGCCCACCATGTTTCTGCTCGTCTTGCTCTCTCTGGCCGTGGGCTTCCTCTTGATTGCGGTCCTGGTCTTTGCCAAGCCCAGCAGACCGGCGGTCGAACGAGAGGGGCGCCGCCCGGAGGCGGCGTCCGGCTTTGCACATCTGACCATGGTAGACTTTGAGCGCCTCTGCCTCGCACTGGTCGAGGAGATGGGCCTCGTGGTCAGCTCTTATGTCCGGAACGGACCGCGGGAACTGGAGATCGCAGCCGTCAATCCCCAGCCGATTACCGGGGGTGATTTTGTCGTCCACTGCACCCATCCCGAGGACGGCTTCGTCGGCGCAGCCCGCGTGAACATCCTCCGGGACCAGGTCAAGGGCGAGCAGGCCGCGAAAGGCATCTTCATCACCACCGGCTTCTTCGCCGAGGAGACCTCCAAGGTGGCCGAGGGGCCTCCCCTTGAGCTCATCAATGCCAAGCGCCTCGCAGGGCTGATGCACGACTACCGCCTTGTCGTGTAGCCTCAGACGATCCCCTGCCCGATCATGTAGGCCCCGACCAGCGTCAGCAGCCAGACGAGAATGGATTCGAGCCGGTGCGCCGACAGCACGAGCGCCCCTCGCGCCCCGAAGACCGCTCCGAGCGCGCCGGCCAGCACCGCGGGCACCGCAGACGCGATGTCGATGTGCCCGAGGCCGTAGTGCGTGATGACCCCTGCGACCGCCGGCACGACAATGGCGAGCAGGGAAGTCCCCATGGCGATCTGCACCGGCACACCCACCAGCAGGATGAGCAGCGCCACCATGATCGGCCCCCCGCCGACCCCGAGGAGGCCGGACAGGAAACCGGTGACCGCTCCCACGACGAGCCCGCGCAGGAGACTCACCGGGAAGAGGTATTCGGCCCCCTGCACCCGAGCCCGCCGCAGGATGACCCAGCGGGGTCGCCGCACCCCGGCCCCGACGACCGGAACGCCCGGAAACGGATTCCGGTGCGTGGACTGCCAATGCAGAGCCAAGGCCCCACCCAGGACCGTCAGCCCGAATATCACCTGGAGGAGATCGTTGGAGAGGATCGCGCTGCAGTACGAGCCCAGCGGAACGGCCACGACTCCCCCGGGAATCGCCGCAGCCGCCACCTTGACGTCTGCGGTTCCCTGCCGGTAATGAGTCACGGCTCCGGATGTGGCAACGCAGGCCACGTAGAGGAGGCTCAGGCCAGCGGCCGAGCGCATCGGCACCCCGACCAAGGTGAGGAGGGGAACGAAGAGAAACCCTCCTCCCGCCCCGAGCATCCCGGAGAGGAGGCCGGTCACGGCCCCGATGACGATCAGTTCCGCTGCAAAGAACATCAGATTGTGGTCCGGCGGGCACTAGCCGCCGCCGCCCCAAAAGCCACAACGCCGAACAGCAGCGTCAGGAGGAGCGAGGGGAGGAGTGGGGCCACGTCCCCGGCGAGAGCGGGGTTCTCCAAGTAGAGGCACCGCCGCAAGGCCGCCACGCCGTATGTCAAGGGGTTCAGCGTCATGGCCCACTGAAGCCACACCGGAACGCCCGAGGTGGGAAAGAAGGCGCCGGACAGGAGCCAGATGGGGATCAGGATCAGGTTCATGATCGCGTGGAATCCTTGGGTCGAATCGATCCGCCACGCGATCACCAGCCCCAGGCTCGTGAGACCGAAGGCCACGAGAAACATCACTCCTGCGGTCGCGAGGGCTGAGGCCACCGTGAGCGAGATGCCGGCGGCCGGCGCGAGGAGGAGCAAGAGGACCCCCTGGAGCAGCGCCAACGTGGCCCCCCCCAGCGCCTGACCGAGTACGATGCTCCCACGCCCCACGGGGGCCACAAGGATCGCCTGCAAGAATCCCTCCCGGCGGTCCTCCACGATGGAGATCGTGGCGAAGATGGCCGTGAACAACAGGACCAGGGCAACAATGCCGGGGTAGAAGTACTCGGCATAGCCAGTCCCTTCCGGAGCTCCCGGGGGACGAAATGAAGCACTGAAACCTCCTCCGAGCAGGACCCAGAAGAGCA
>CAYSDK010000010.1:14565-23234 GCA_964429865.1 uncultured bacterium | reverse complement strand
TGTCGGCCTCCCAAAGGCCGCGGATTTCACCGCACCGGGAAAGGCGTCGACGACCTCCCGGACGAACTCATGCCCCCAGGGGCGTTCCAGGCGCAGGGCGCCGTCAACCAAGACCGGCTGACACCCGAACCGCTCGCGGATCTTCCCCTGCAGCTCCACGGGGTTGTGGGCATCGATCACCACCACGTCACCGCCGACGGTCCCCTTCAACGCATCCGGCTCTCCCAGCGCCACCAGCCGCCCCCCGTGCAGCACACCCACCCGGTCACACCGCTCCGCCTCCTCGATGAGATGGGTCGTGAGCAGAATGGTGACGTTCTCCTCCTGGCGTAACCGGCGCAGGGTGGCGTTGAAATCCTGCCGGGCGCCTGGATCCAGACCCGTGCTCGGTTCGTCCAAAACCAAGAGGTCTGGCCGGTGCACCAAGACCTTGGCCAGCTCGGTTCGCCGCCGGAGCCCCCCCGACAGCGTCTCCACCAGATCACGGGCACGATCCTCTACCCCGAGCCGCTCGAGGCTTGACCGCGCTCGGCTCCGGAGGGCCTGCCCCTGCAAGCCATAACAATGTCCGTGGTGGAGGAGGTTTTCCATGACCGTGAGCTTCGGATCGAGGCTCGGGACCTGAAACACGATCCCCAAGCGCGGCCTTACCGCCTCGGGCCCGTGCGCGAGATCATGGCCGAAGACGCGCACGCGCCCGCCGGTCGGAGGCATGAGGGTAGAAAGAATCTTGAACAGGGTCGTCTTGCCACTGCCGTTCGGGCCGAGGAAGCCGAAGATCTCTCCGGGGGGGATGGCGAACGTCACGCCGGCGAGCGCCTCCCGATCTCGGTACGCGTAGCGAAGGTCCTCCACGTCCACCGCTGGAGTGCCCATTGCCGATCCGCGTCTCTCACCCTCGCGGTCCGCTGCGCCGCTCACACCCCCGGACCCTCGGGGTTGAAGATATAATCGAGGCTCAGCCATAGGCTCCTCGAATAGCGGAAGAAGACAAGCGGAAACCAGACGGCGAAGGAACCCCACAGGATGAGCTGCGGGGCGAGGGAGAGCCCGATGACATGATCGAAGGCGAAATACCCGGCGATGGCGATGACGGCGGTCACCGCATAATTGATATAGATCGCCCCGACAAAATACCCCTGCTCTCGTTCAAATCGAAGATCACACGAGAGGCAGTCCTGGTACATCGAGAAGAGACCCCGGAACAGCGGGGCGGCACCGCACCTCGGGCATCTCAAGCTGAGGCCCCTGCCTAGAACGGATCGGAGATGTCGAATCGTGCCTGATTCCACCGGTCTTCCCGCTATCATTCTAGCATAGACGGAATCCGACGGCATGCCTTCCTCCTGCTCACCCGCACCCTCCTCCGCGATACCCACATGGCGGTCCCGCATGTCGCCGGACGGGACCGGCCTTACCCAGGGGCTGGCTCGATCTACCGCGGCGGGTAGAGCTGGTAGAGCATGATGTAGACAATCACGCCAGTCACGGAGACGTAGAGCCAGATCGGAAGGGTCCATCGGGCAATTCTCTTGTGCCGATCGAACTGTTCGCCGAGCGCGCGGTAGATGGTGGCCAGGGCTAAGGGCACGATGAAGGCGGCAAGGATAATGTGGGAGATGAGGAAGACAAGATACACCGAGCGAATCCACCCCTGCCCGGAGAAGGGTACGGAGCCCACCTGATAGTGATGGACGAGATACGACACCAGAAAGAGGCAGGAAACGCCGAACGCGGTTCCCATGCAGAACTTGTGAGCGGTGACTCTTTTTCGTCGGATGAAGAGATAGCCCGCCGCCAGAAGGACGGCGCTCGTCCCATTGAGGAAGGCGTTGACCGCGGGCAGGGCCGACGCACGATATTCACCCTTCACCGCCGGCTGGCGGCCCAACAGGATGAACCCTATGCCCAGCACGACGAGAAGGGAGACCAGGCCAATGGCGGAGAGAAGCCAGCGGTCTCTCCTGCTCGCCTCACCACGGAAGAACCGGTCATCAGACCGCAGGACCACGATCACTCTTTCCGAGACAGAACGACGAGGTGCATGAGGAGCTTCTGGAAAGGCGCCGCTGGGCAGGCGCTACCCGTCGGGGAGGAACCCCAAGGGCCGGCCTGCCTTTCACCGGACGAGCCCGTGTAACGCGTCCATCACGGTGACGGCGATCACGGGAAGTAGGAGGAAGATGGAGAAGACGGCGAAACCCCAGACCCACCTTCCCTCAAAGCGGAGGTGCATGAAAAACAGGCCGACCAGGACCGCCTTGGTCGACGCAATGGCCAGCGCGAGCGGGACGTTCCACCCCCCGAGGTTGATCTGCGCCGCTGCGACGGTCACAACGGTGAATACGAGAAGCGCGATCCAGACCGCGTTATAGATCCAGTAGGGCTGCACGGAGTGGCCGGAACCGGGAGTACCCACGCGATATCCTCCTTTCCACTCTTCCTGTCAGGTCTCCCCTATGCGACCAGATAGAGCAAGGGAAAGAGGTAGATCCAGACGACGTCGACCAGGTGCCAGTACAGCGCCGTTCCCTCAACGCGGACATAATTCGTTGCCGAAAAGCGTCCCTGAAAGGCCCAAAACAGCACGAGGCTTAAGGCGACCAACCCACCCAGCACGTGGAGCCCGTGAATCCCCGTCATCAGAAAGTAAATCGAAAAGAAGCTGCTCGTCCACGGATAGATGCCGTGCGCGAACTTTCCGCTATACTCGAAATACTTGATGACGAGAAAGACGAGCCCGCAGAGAATCGTGATCCCGAGACACAGTTTCAACACACGTGTCTTGCCGCGCTGGATGGAGGCCACGCCCAACGCTACGGACAAGCTGCTGCAGAGCAGGACCACGGTGTTGATCGCCCCCAAGGTGACGTCCAGTTCCCGGTGATCCCGCGCAAAATCCTGGAGGAAGAGGCTGCGGAAAACGGCATACGTGGCGAACAACCCACCGAAGAGGAGGACCTCCGAGAACAGGAAGATCCACACGCCCATCTTCGATGTTTCAAATCTGGGAAACTCCTCGACCCCTGCAGCGTGTTCCATCCCCGCTCCTTTCTCCCCTGCCGTGCCGCGCTCAGATTATTTCCCGACCCCCATTCAGCCTGATGGTCACTCGACGTGGTGAAGCGATGTCAGATGCTGGGCGGGTGCCATCCTCCGCTGCCCGGAGGCGCGCCGGTACCGGTAGAGCAGCCAGCCGGCGATGGCACCGACAACGACATACGGCATCGCGATGAGAAAAAAGAGGCTCGTGTTGAAGCCCGTCCCTGCATCGGTGCCCATCGCCGCACCCCCACAGACGGAACACGCGTGCCCCGCCGCCGGGACCAGCAGCAGCGCTGCCACCCCCATTCCGAGGGTCCGACACCGACGCATCATGCGCACGCCCTCCCCCACACCATCCTCCTCTGGGCTCAGCTCAAGTACACCAAGGTGAAGAGCAGCGGCCACAGGGCCACCACGAAGTACCAGTACATCCCGCAGAGAGTCAGGGCCACATGTCGTGTCGCCGAGAACCGATGTGCCCTGGCCCCCGCCAGGACGACCAACAGCCAGAGCACGGCGCCGAACACGTGGGCCCCGTGGAGGCCGATGAGGGTATAAAACGTCGCGCCATACGTGCCACTCGACAAGGTGAACCCAAAGTGGACCAGGCGAATCCATTCATATCCCTGCACCCCCAGGAAGATCGTCCCGAGGAGCGCCGTGACCAGAAGGCCTCGAACGAGCCCCTGGCGGTCCCCGCGGCGGATGGCACGGAGTGCCCGGCCCATCGTGTATGCGCTGAACAACAGGATGATGGTGTTGACCCCCGTCACGCCCACCGGCAGATAGGGCTGGCCGGGAGGGGGCCACGTCGCACTCCCGAAGCGGAAGACCAGAAAGGCACCGATCAGCCCGGCGAAGAACATCGCCTCGGCCCCCAGGAAGATCAGCATGCCCAGGCGGGCATTGCTGACCGGCGGCTGGCCGCGGCCACCTTCCCCGCGGCCGAATGGATCTCGGGGGAATTCCGGGGGCGGGCCCCCGTCGAACCGGAGATGTTCCGGAGCCAGATCCTCTGCACTCCTATCGATGACCGGGGTCTCGACTCCTCGTGATATCGCACGACTCTTATGCATCTCCTCGGCGAATGCCCCTTCCAACTCTCTTCAATAGTCGACCAATACCATCGCCCACCTAGAACGGCACCTTATCCAGTGCCATGAGCCCGAGCTGCGCCGGCAGGTACACCAGGGAGGCGAGGAGGAGGCGGCGCGCAGCCGTCTCCGAGCGGGAAACGGCGAGCCCGATGCCGCACCCGAGGAACCCGACCCCGAGGACGAAGGCGCCGACGAAATAGACCGATCCCGCCAACCCGATGAGTGTTGGCAGCGAGCCCACGGCAAGCAGGGCCAGGCAGTTGCTGACAATCTGGCGCCCCGTACTCCCGCCATCCGGCTCGATGACCGGGAGGAGCCGGATGCCGGCCCGCGCGTAGTCGTCCCGATAGAGCCGGGCAATGGCGAGGGAATGAGGAATCTGCCAGAGGAACAGAATGGCAAAGAGGACCCAGGCCTCAGCCCCCAGCTCGCCTCGGGCTGCAGCCCACCCAATTACCGGCGGCAGCGCGCCAGGGACGGCCCCCACGATGCTGCAGAGCGAGGTCTTGCGCTTCAGGGGCGTATAGAGAAAGAGATAGCTCCCCACACTGACCGCGGTCACGCCGGCACTCAGGAGGTTCACAACGAGGGCCAGGAAGAGGAGCCCGCCGCCGGTGATCACCGCACCGAAGAGGAGCGCCTCCCCGGGCTCCAGCCTCCCGTCCGGTAATGGCCGAAGTCGCGTGCGCTCCATCCGCGCGTCGACGTCCTGCTCGAGGTATTGGTTCAACGCCAGCGTTCCACCCGCCGCGAGTCCCAGGCCAATCAGCGTAGAGACCAGCCGGAGATAATCCGGCGCCCCCACCGAGCCCACGTAGAACCCCACGAGGGTCGTGACCAGGACCATGACCACCACCCGGGGTCTGGTCAGCGCCACAAAGTCGGAAAGGCGGCCTCGGGCGTGTGTCTGCCCCGACCTCCCCGTCGGATGGGCGCGGAGTGCACGACGGACCGCAGGCACCCGAAAGGGCAACAGCCGATAGACGCGAAGGGTCAGGACGAGGCACGTGGCCAGCATCAACGCCCCGGCGGCCACGTGCAACGTTGTGAGCGTCACCATGAAACGAGCGGGCACGGCCGCCGCCGGGGTGACGAACCTGCTCCACATAGACCCGAGACCCAGGAGAAGTTGCACGATCAACAGCCCGCCAAGGAGCGCACCGGGGCGGACCAGTCTCGGCAGGTCCCGGTGATTTCTCAGGATGCGGCCGGTGAGAACCACGATCACGGTGGCCACCACAAGAGCATTGATCAGGTGCGCGCCAAGTCCTCCGCCCGTGTGCCGCAGCACGGCGCCGATCATTGACTGGAGATAGATGCAACCCATCGTGAGGAGGGCGAGGCGGCTCAAGGGCACGGCATCGGTGACAGGCGCCTGGGGTGGTCCTTCCCTCCCCTCGGCGGAGGTAAAGAAGGCCACGCTGACCGTCAGGGCAAAAAAGGCCTGGGCCAGGGCCGCGTGGACAATGGCCAGTGTTCGTTCAACCAGGACGACCCGAAGACCCCCGAGGATCCCTTGCACGATCACCGCACCGAGGGCGATGACCCCCAGCCAGCGAAGCCATCCTCGCGGATCCGTGATCCACAGCCACACGGCCACAGCCAGCGTCAGGAGGCCGACGCCTGCGCCAATCAGCCGATGTCCGTGCTCGATCAAGATCCCGCCGACCATTTTCGACCAGGGATACAGAAACATGTTGTGCCCGAACGTCGTCGGCCAATCGGGGACCGCAAGGCCTGAGCCCGTGCTGGTGACCAGGCCGCCGGCAACGACCAGGACAAAAGTCGCCCCCGCAGTGAGCAGCGAGAACCGATGGACCCACCTGTTGTGATCGGATGCGACCCGAGGGTCTTGCGCCATTCGGGCAGTCCTCAATGCCCCGCCGTCACGGGGAGGGCATGGGGCGTCGTCTGCGGCAGATAGTCTTCCTCGACGCCCGGCACGCTGTACTCATACGGGCCGTGGTGCACGACCGGGAGATGTTCTCCCCAGTTGCCGTGTGGCGGCGGCGAGGGAGCCGCCCACTCGAGCGTATTGGCGTGCCAGGGATTCACCTCCGCCTTCTTCCCAGCAAAGAGGCTCCAGAAGAAGTTGACGAGGAACAGGATCTGCGAGAGGCCGAGCAGGAACGCACTCACACTGATGAATTGATTCATCCCCTGCAGCGGCTGGAGAAACTCGTACTGGAGGGGATTCCAGATCCGCCGCATGTGTCCGGCCACGCCCAGGAAGTGCATCGGAAAGAAGGTCAAATTGAAGAAGATGAAGGTGAGGACAAAGTGGATCTTCCCCAGCGTCTCGTTCATCATCCGGCCGAACATCTTGGGGAACCAATAGTAGACGGCCGCGAACAGGCCGAAGACGATGCCCGCGACGATGTAGTGGAAATGCGCCACGATGAAGTAGGTGTCGTGGATGAAGATGTCCACGGGCGTCGATGCCATGAAGACCCCGCTGAGTCCCCCGATCACGAAGATCGTCACAAAGGCCAACGCATTCAGCATTGGCGTGGTGAACCGAATCGAGCCTCCCCACAGCGTGCCGAGCCAGTTAAAGGTCTTGATGGCCGAGGGCACCGCGATCACCATGGTCGACATCATGAAGGCGGTGCCCAACGCCGGGTTCATCCCGCTGAGAAACATGTGATGACCCCACACGATCCAACTGAGGAAGGCAATGCTAATCATGGACATGGCCATGGCGCGGTAGCCGAAGATCGGCTTGCGCGAGAAGGTGGAGAGGACGTCCGAGGTGACCCCCATGGCGGGAAGGACCAGGACGTAGACCTCCGGATGCCCGAAGTACCAGAACAGGTGCTGCCACAGCAGGGGCTCACCCCCACCGGCAGGGAGGAAAAAGTGGGTCCCGAGCATCCGATCGGCCAGGAGCATGGTCAGCGCCGCGGTCAGCACCGGCAGGGCCAGCAAGAGGAGGATCGCGGTGATGAAGAGGGACCAGATCACGAGCGGCAGCCGGAACCAGGTCATGCCCGGGGCCCGCATATTGATGATGGTCGTGATGTAGTTGATCGAGCCCATGAGCGAAGAGGCACCAATGATAATGAGGCTGATGTTCCAGAGGTTCTGCCCCCAGTCCACCCCGGTGTAGATCGCACTGGCGCTGAGCGGCGCGTACGCGGTCCAGCCGCTGGCCGCGTGTCCCCCGGGGACGAAGAACCCCGCCAGCATCACCACGCCCCCCACCACCCCGGTCCAGAAGGAGAGCATGTTCAGGACAGGGAAGGCCATGTCCCGGGCACCGATCATGAGCGGGATGAGGAAGTTGCCAAAACAACCGATCATGATGGGCATGACCGCAAAGAAGATCATGATCGTGGCGTGCATGGTGAAGAGCATGTTGTAGGTTTGGGGCGGGATGATCCCCTCAAACATGTACGGCTCCGGCACCCAACGCATTCCGGGCACCGGCGTCTCTGGCCAGCCGAGCTGCCAGCGCATCAACATGGCCAACAGGCCGCCGATCACCAACATGAAGAGGCCGAGGAAGAGGAACTGCCTGCCGATCATCTTATGATCTGTCGAGAAGACGTACGTGCGCAAAAAGCCCAGCTCTTCATGGTGGGCGTGTGCCCCATGCACGGCCTGGACCCCTGCAGATTCACTCATCATCCACCACTCCTGTGAGAATCGCCTCGATCAACCCGCGTCTGCACAATCCTTCCCCTCGAGTATCCCTCCCCGCCCTAGGTCACCGGGAAGGCCATTGCTCCTTGACCCACTTGCCGTACTCCTCGGGGGAGTACACGGTCAGGTGGCCGAGCATCCCGGAGTGCCCAAACCCGCACAGCTCGGCACAGGGGATCTCGTACCTGCCGGTTTTGGTCGCCTGGAACCAGGCCTGGATCACGCGGCCGGGAACGGCGTCCTGTTTCAGCCGAAGCTGCGGAAGGAAAAAGCTGTGAATGACATCCTTCGAGGCCAGGAAGACATGCACAGCCCGATTGACCGGGACGTGCAGCTCGTTGTCGACTTGCAGATCGTCCGCCGTGTCGAACTTCCCATCCGGCCCGGGATAGACGATCTCCCAGTTGAACTGCTTGGCGGTCACGCGGACCTGCAGATCCGTCGGCGGGACCTCTTGCTTGATCCTCCCCCAGAGAGGCTGGCTCATAAAGGCGAGCACGATAAAGATCAGGGCCGTGACAACGGTCCAGGTGATCTCAATGACGGTATTGCCGTGCAGGTACTTCGCGCGGCGGCCCTCGCGGTGCCGGTACATGATGACAAAGGCGATCATGGCGCCCGCCACGAGGAGGAAGGCCACGCCCGTAATGTAATAGATGATGTAAAAGAGGGAGTCGATCTCGCCGCCGTAGGTGGAGACATTCTCCGGCAGCCAGCTCAACATATCCCACATGGGGCTCTCTCCGTCGTGCGCGCGATCCTCTGTCTGGGTCCTGAGAAGGGCGTGATCCGACGAGCCATCTGGGCAGACCTCAACGATCCGAAAGACCGGGCGGAATCATACTGGTGAATGACGGGAATTGTCAAGTCCTATGATCACCA
>CAYSDK010000010.1:8313-14465 GCA_964429865.1 uncultured bacterium | reverse complement strand
TCCATCGTGTCACCCGCGTCATCCGGGATTGGATGGCACGCCACTGCTGCTCGCCGAGAATTCCGCCGCCTCCAGCGATCAGCAGGGGGGCAAGCTGGCGATTCATCGAGATGCGCTGCCAGGTCTGGAGGCCCGCCATCAGCAGAAATCCGACCACCTTGGCTCCGAGGATCGTCGAAAAAACCGGCGAGAAGCCTGCCGCCACTCCCCCACGGGTAAAAATGGCCACGGTGCCCGTGAGCAGCAACAGCTCCATCGCCCGCGCCACCACGAACTGGTAGCGTCTGCCCGCGGCGTAAGCGATCTGGATCTCTTCCCGAGCGGGGAGCGTGCCGTGGAAGACGGGGGCAAGGACCGTCAGGAGAAATACCATGCCCCCCACCCACGCGATGGCAGCAAGGACGTGGATCCAGAGGATCAGCAGAGTCAGGCCTGCCCCCTCGCGGCGACGACGGCCCGGGTCGCGGCCCTGGGTGCTACTTCTTCTTCAACTCCAAGGCGACCGTGACCGTTTCGCCGGCCTTGACCGTCACCTGTTGCTTCGTCGGCCCGAGGGTCTCGTGCCAGACCTCGAGGCTGTATGTCCCCGGTGGCACATTCTCAATCTTGAAGCTGCCCTTCTGGTCGGTCACGGCCACGTAGGGATCGTCCGACACTACGATCCACCCGGCCATCCACGGATGGGCGTCGCAGGTGACCTTCACGATCTCGGCCTGCTTGAATTCCACCTCCATCTTCTTCCGAAAGCCGGGCTGGGCCTGGTTGAGGGCCGGATTCTTCTTCCCGTGGCTGTGGAAGTTGTGCAGAACGCCGTCACTGTTCAGGACCGCGACCTTCCCGGGGGGTGTGACGAGGACGTGGGGGCGAAACGTGCAGCCCTGCTGATCAAAGGTCGCCCCTTTGCTGTCCCACTTTCCCTTGGCTCCCCCCACCCAGACCACGGCCCACTGGATCCCCTTGCTCGCCTTGTCCACCACGAGGCTCTCATCGTAGATAGGCGCCTTGCCGCAGACCTGCTTGTCCTTGGTGGGCGGAATCTCCTTCGGGGCGGGCGGATCGCCGGCAAACTTCACCACGCCGGTAATCGTCCCGCCGGCGGCACCGGTGGCGGGACCGCTCGCCAGAAACCACAGCCCGAGACCAAACCCCACGAGCACCACGATCGTCACATTCTTTCGCATCGCATCTCCACTCCTTTTCGGGTTACTGCCGTCCGAGGCTTAACAGATACTCCCGCAAGGCCAAAATCTGCTTCTGCTCATCTCCCCCCAGGATCTCGTCGGGCCCGGACGTCTCATCCAGGAAGAAGCTCGGCATCTGGGTCCCGGGTTGCACCTTTTGCGGGTCCTTGAGCCAGGTGACAACCCACTCGGACCGGAGACGTCGGCGCGCCAGCGAAAAATCTGGCGCCCACCCCTCCGGAGGCCCCTCCGGCTTCTTGTCCCCCTCCACGTGGCAGCTCCCGCAGGAGAAGTACTCCTTCGACGCGAGCCGCCTCCCCGCCTCCACCATCTCTCGCCTGAGCTCATCCACCGGGGGGACGAACTCGAAGGGGACCTTGAGTCCCGCCCGGGCGACGAAGTAGCTCGCGAGCCCCGCCACGTCCCTGTCGCTGAGACCGAACGTCGGCATCCGAATCTGCAACCAGGGCCGGATGGGCGTCGGCCGGTGGAGAAACTCGAAGAGCCACCTGGCCTGGACCTTTTCCCCCTCGCTCAAGGTTCCCTCGATTAAGACGAGGGGGGGCGGCGCTTCATTCAATCGCCCGTCGTACCGGACACGGATATCTCCCCCTTTTCCCTCGATGACGTGGCACCCCACGCAGTTGTAGCTCCGCACCGAGCGTAGCCCCCTGGCCAGGGCGGTCCGCTCCGCGGTCGTCTCTTCACGATATCGCCTGGGAACCTCGGTCGCGGAAAAACTCTTCACGAGGACGCGGAGCGTCTTGACTTCGTCATCGGAGAAACCGAAGTTGGGCATGCGGAGCTGCTCCCGATCGGTGGCGTAGATCTGGGGATTCTTGAGCTTCCAAAAGGTCCAGTCCTCCCAGGTATGGTGGACCTGGACGGCGTCGCCAAAGGAGAGCTGGAGCAGCCGCTTGTGCCCGAAATCGGTGAGATCGGGTGCGATCCGCTGAGCGGTCTCAAAGCCCCGAATCTCGTGACACCCGAAGCAGCCCCTGAGCCCGATCAGCCCACGCCCCTCCTCGATCCGTTCCTTCCTCTTGAGCTCTTCCACGAGGGTCTGCGGCCTCACCTGGCGCTCTCCCCGCATCATGAGAAAGGCCGTTAGCGCGCTCGCCTCTTCATCGGTCAGGCGCAGGTTCGGCATGGGGGTCTGCGGCCGGATGGCCTTGGGGTTTTTCAGCCAGCGGAAGAGCCACTGGGGATCCTTGATCTTCGTGGCCACGTTGCTGAGATCCGGGGCATGGTCCCGGCCGACCATCTTGAACAGGCTCCGGGGCTCCTTCTCCTCATAGACCGCCCGCATCGCATGACAACCGAGGCAGCCGACCCGCTCAAAGATCTGCTTCCCCCTCTCTGGCGAGACGCCAGGGGTATAGCGACCCGCGACAGGCGGATCCGGCTCTGACCTTGCCAGGAGATACGCGGCGATGGCGCTGGCCTGCTCTTTGGACAGGCCGAAGTTGGGCATCCGGGTATGGGGGAGATAGGACTGGGGGTTCTGGATCCACTGGATGAGCCATCCGGGTTCAACCTTGTTGGCAATCCGGGTGAGCTCTGGGCCCACCTTGGCTGCCTCCTTGTACCCCTCGACCGGATGACACCCATAACAGCCCAGGATCTCGAACATACCGAGTCCCTTGGTCAAGGTGGGGGCCAGGTCCATCCATTCCACCTTGGCCCCCTGGCCCTCGCCTGTCTTGATCGCGGCGGCGAACTCGGTCCGGTCCAGGTGGCACTTCCGGCACGACGACTCGACCATCTCACCCCGCAGGAGCGGGAAATCCCAGAGGATGTTGGGACTGCCACCGTACTCCCTGCCGAGGCCATGGGGGGTATCAGGGATCCGACCCTCAACCCTCCATTCGAAATCGAGGGCCGTCCCCTGCCCCTCATGGCAGACCGTACAGCCGAACCGGCTCACCGGGTGTTTCCCCAGGATGGCCTCGCGATTTGGGTGGGTCCGAAAGGGTGGCGGGGCGTTCTCGAATCCCGGCCGGTCGATCCCGAGATGACAGGTCTCGCACCGGTCCACCCGGAGGACGAAGACGTCAAATTCATTCTTATCCAGCCCGTCCAGCACCACCTGTTTCACTTCCAGCGGACGCGTCCGGATGGCCTCCAGCCGCTGTTCCAGGCGGAGGGCCTCCGCGGTGAATCCCTTGATCTTGTCCCGCACCTCTTGCACGGCCCGGTCGAGCTTCTTCACCCGTTCCTTGGCCGCCTCGAGCTGCTGCTTCGCGTCCTCCGCCTCAGGCTCGAGCTTGCGCTCCAACTCTTTCAGCCGATTCACCTCGGCGAGTTCGGCGGCATAATCCCGCCCCTCGTGCTTCGCCTTGTCACGCCAGTAGTAAGCCTCGTCCAGCTCGCTCCGGGTAAATCGTAGCTCCTGATTGATGTCATCATACGCCGCCTTCCGTCGCTCGACCTCCTTGACGGCGGCCTGATAGTCCGGTCCCCGTCGGGCCTCCTCGGCCCATCTGAGCTCCTCGCGCAGCTTCTCGAGCCTCGTCTGTACCTCGGGCTGATCCAGCCGCGCGCGGGCCTCCTCCAGCTCCTGCTCCACCATCTGGTATTCCAGTTGCTTGAACGCGGTCTGGTATCGGATCCAGGGCCGCCGCGAGACCGACTCGTCCCACAGGGCCCAGACGGTCGTCCCGACCAAGATCATGCTGGAGACGAAGAAGATGCCCCGGAGCGAGCGCTTTTCGTCGGGCACAAACTGCCGCCGCGGCATCGGGTGCATTGCTCCTCGCGTGAAATCGCTACGGACCAGCGCGGTCAGACATTAAACCAGGGGGTGACCCAGAGATATTTAATGTTGAAGGCGATGCGCAAGACCATCTTAATGGGGAGCCCCATCATCGTGAGAAACAGGAACGCGACGATCCCGTATCGCAGGGGGCCCAGTTCCTGCAGGATCGGACTCGTCTTGCTCTTCCAGAACCAGAAGGCCACCGGCAGTACGGTCAGGTAGAGGGTGACCAGGGTCAGTCCCAAAAGCTCCACATCGAAGATCTTGGGATTCCCCAGAACCTTGAACGGTCCCCAGTACGGCAGATCGACATTCGTCAAGGCGACGACCTTGTGCGGGTCCCACACCTCCCAGGGCCAGAAGAGGTTCCATCCCGGACCTCGGAGAAAGACCCCGGTGACGATGAGGCTGACCCAGAGGATCAGGAATCCGAAGAGAAACATGGTCACCGCAAACTTCCGCTCCTGGAAGGTGTAATAGCCGTTCCCTCTCGGATTGATATCGATGAACGGGATCACCATCAGCCCCACGATGATCAGGCTGGGAAGGACCACGCCGGCCATCCACGGGTCGAAGTACACGAGCATCTCCTGCAGGCCGAGGAAGTACCAGGGGGCCTTCGACGGGTTCGGCGTGTTCGTCGGATTGGCCGGCTCCTCCATGGGGGCGTCGATGCCGATCGACCAGACCATCAACAAGGCCGTGATGATGATGGAGCAGACAAATTCCGACCGGACGAGATAGGGCCAGCAGTGAACCTTATCTTCGATCGGCTTGATCTTGGGCTTGGCGGGCGCCGCCTTCGCCTTCTCGGCCACCGCCGCCCGTCCTGGTGCCTCCGCCATCCCTCACCCTCCTACACCGGACCCGAGATCCCCCCGTCCTTCCGAATGCGCCAGAAGTGCACCATCATCAACACACTGGCCAGGATCGGTAAGAAAATACAGTGCAACACGTAAAACCGGAGCAAAGTCGGGGGGCCCACGATCGTCCCGCCCAGGAGAAAGGCGCGGGCATCGTACCGTGGCGTCACGCCGGCGACCTGGGCGAAGGGACCCTCGTGACCGAGGAGCGGCGTCGCCCTGGCCATGTTGGTTCCCACGGTGACCGCCCAGATAGAGAGCTGGTCCCACGGGAGCAGATAGCCGGTAAAGGAGAGGAGCAGGGTGAGGGTGAGGAGGATGACCCCGATGACCCAGTTGAACTCGCGCGGCGACTTGTACGAGCCGGTCATGAAGACCCGAAACATGTGGAGCCACACGGTGAGGACCATGCCGTGGGCCGCCCACCGGTGCATGTTGCGGACGAGCATCCCGAAGGGCACGTCAAACTGGAGATACTTCATGTCGGCATAGGCGTACTCCGCCACCGGCCGGTAATAGAACATCAGGACCACCCCCGTCACCGTCAGGACGAGGAAGAGGAGAAAGGTAATCCCCCCCATGCACCAGGTAAACCGGATGCGGATGGCATGGCGCCGGATCTTGGGCGGATGGAGATGCATCCAGACGTTCGACATGATCTGGAGCGTCCGGTTCCGCGGGGTGTCGGCGTAATCATGGCGGAACATCGAGCGCCAGACCTGAGATTCGAGGATCGTTTTTTTCAGATCCTTCAGCCGCTTGATCATGCCCTCTCCCTCGTGGATCCCCTACACCCTGAGGAGACTCTCCGGGTATTGTTCGTCCGGGTCCTCACCCGGCCTCATGCTGTACAGGATCGATCTGTCGACCAACAGGTCCCCTTCCGGGCTGAGCGTGAGCTTCACGCGGTCCATGGGGCGCGGGGCTGGTCCTTCGTAATTAAACCCGCTCATATAGTAGCCGCTGCCGTGGCACGGGCACTTGTACTTCCGGTCGGCCGGGATCCAGTTCGGCGTGCACCCGAGGTGAGTGCAGATGGCCAGCATCGCAAAGAAGCTCCCGTCCTCGTACCGGACGACCCAGGTGCGGTGAGACTGCTTGAACCGGTCATCCACCGTCCCCGACTGGTAGGTATCCGGCTGGCCGGCGTTGAACCGGGGGTCCGGCTCGAACAGGACCCGCGGGAACATGAAGCGCAGGAAGGCAACCGAGACGGTGGAGAGAAAGGCCAGCACCCCGCCCCACGCCGTCAGGGAGAGGAAATCCCGCCGCGACCAGATCGTCGCCTCGCCTTCCTCCTCGGCCTCCGCGCCGAGCTTCCCGATGTCGACTCCGGTGTCCCTGGCCACG
>CAYSDK010000010.1:6042-8213 GCA_964429865.1 uncultured bacterium | reverse complement strand
CTCCTCGGCCTCCGCGCCGAGCTTCCCGATGTCGACTCCGGTGTCCCTGGCCACGCTACGCTCCGAATTCGCTTCTCTCGGACGAACACCTCGCCCCTGCATTGTGGGCGGAGGAAAGTTTCATCTTGCCATTGATGTCGTCGAGCGCGGAAATCGACCCCTTGAGGGCAAAATTTCATTCTTTTTCTAATCAGAATCTCATGGAATGTCAAGGGCAAAAACACCCCCGTCACCGAGTGCGGCGTGCTGGGCGTCAGTCGTCGGCCCCGCTTGAGGCGAATGGGCTCCGGCGGCCTGTCCCCCCGCCGTTCGGGGATCTGCCACCGTACCCCTCATTCCGCGACCGCCGTCCTCCACAAGTTGATGGCCAGGCACGTGACGGCCACCAGCCCGATCATCCCCGAAAAGCCGAAGGCGGCTTGCGCAATGAGGGCGCTTCCGGGAATCGCCTCGATGAGACTCGACGGGGCAAGCAAAGGCAGTACGCGGCAGGCCGCCGCTGTACTCCCCAGCCAAAAGGTTGCATCCACTAATCGTACACTGGCCACGCATCGCTTCTTGAGCAAGCCTGGGATCACACGGACCGACACGCCGAAGATCAGGTGGGTGATGAAGCCCAGGAGGACCATGTGCCGGATGGCGTCCGTGGCGATCGGCAGCGGCTTCCCCAACAGGCTGGCCCCTCCGACGAGCACCTCGAAAAGTGCGGCAAGGACCAGCCAGGTATATGCCGCGTACACCAATCGTTCAAACCGGCCGAATTCTCCATAATCCGGCAGGCCCCACCGCGCGGGCCGCTTGTCGGGGAGCGGCGCAACCTCCCGTTTCACCGTCCACGCATCCCGGCACCGTGTCAGGATGTCCAGCTGCCACACAAACCAGAGGATGACCCCTCCCTTGAGGAGCGATCCGAGACTGGATACGATGCGGGCGACCTCGGGATCCAGTCCGGAAACGAGGGGCATCGATGGGATCACCTGGACACCCAGGGAGACGAGATAGGCGTATGCCGTCCCGCGGACCGGCCAGTCCGGAGCACGGAGTGTGAGATACAAGGGGAGCATGCGGGACGAAAAGGCGAAGGCCACGGGAAGCAACACGAGACCGATAAAGATCTCAATGTCGAATTGATTCCAGGCCGGGTCCATCACCACGTCCCTGCGCCGGGCCATGTCGAAGAGCAACAGAAGATTGATCGAGGCATAGAGGATCCATCCAGCCAACATCGTGGCGAAATACGGTCGGACCGAAAAGAGCGCCGGTTGCCTCTTGGCATCTCTGACGCCTCGCAGGGTCCGGAGAAGCAGGGTCACGTAGATTCCTACCCCGCCCCACTCCAAGAGACCCGAGCTCGCCACGGCCCAATATCCGAAGGCGCTCTCGCCGCGATACGCGAGGGTCGGATGGGCAAGACTGCGAAGCAAGAGGCCCCCCGCCATGAGCCACAGGATCCGTGGGATCCACCGGGGGTTGGCTATCGGGACGCTCGCCAGCCGCGGAATAATGTGAAGGCTGATCCCAATGATGAAGAGACCGGCCCAGCCGACGAGTTGTACGTGCCCATGCGTCTGGACCAGGCCGGCAAACCCCCTCCCGAGGGAAAAATCGAATCCAATGATAAACGCCAGATGGGCGCCGATGGCAAATCCGGCAAATACTGCGGTGGCGAGGGCCACCCAGATGTAGCCGATCTGAAACTCGGCCTGCGTGGTTCTGGGATCGGAAACAACTGGCAGGGCACTCATTTTTTCTTCTCGACCACGTCGTCTTCAGGCGTGAGAAAAACGGGAAGGGCATGGACGAGATCATGTGCTGTCTTTCGCTTGTTTCCCTTCTCTCGGCGGAGGAGGACGCGCCTTCCCGGAACCAGGAGTTCTCCCAGTCGTCCGGAATGGGGAATGTGGGCGAGCACGCGCCTCTGACCGAGAAAGGCCTCACCAGAGAAGCGGGTCAACCGGCGAATGAATCGCCCCGTACGCATCTCTCTGATGAGGCGCATTTCCACCACCTGATCCATCCCACCGCCCTACCGACTCTGGGAAAAGGATGGCTTCGCACCAGGGACACAGCCGAGAGGAAAGGCTATTAGCGGGCGGGAGACCTCCGCCGCGGTTTCCGGGCTGTCTTGCGGGAGGGTTGGCGCGGGGCCTGCCCCTGCTTCCGATGGATGA
>CAYSDK010000010.1:3438-5942 GCA_964429865.1 uncultured bacterium | reverse complement strand
CGGGCTGTCTTGCGGGAGGGTTGGCGCGGGGCCTGCCCCTGCTTCCGATGGATGAGGGCCCGCAATAGATCAGTCTTCGTAATGATGCCGACGAGGGTTTCTCCCTTGACGACCGGGAGGCCCCCGATCCGGTATTTCAAGAGGAGGTGGGCAGCCTCTTCGATCGGCGCCTCGCGATGGATTGTCACGACCGCGCGGGCCATCACCTCCCAGATGCGGACCTTTTCGGCGAGGAAAGCGACTTCGTGCATCTCGAGGCTTGCCGCCCGGGAGGGAAGCGCGTGCCGCAGGTCCCGGTCGGTGACGATCCCGACCAATCGACCCTGTTCCACGACCGGCAGGTGCCGGATCCGGTGCTCGCGAATGATGCGCCAGGCGGTCCGCAGCGTCTCCTGGGGCGAGATAGTCACCGGTCTCCGCCGCATCCAGTCTTTCACCCGCATCGTCATCCCCGTATCCCCTCGTTCTTCCTGTGACAGAGTCGAGCCTATTCGCCGTGCTCAGGCAACCGGACGGCGCAAGAGTCGGAGGCCGTTCAAGACGACGAGCAGGGTGCTCCCCTCGTGACCCACGACGCCGACGGGGAGCGTCATCCACCCGGTCAGGGTCGAGGTCACCAGTCCCAGGATCACCAGCCCCGCGAACCCGAGATTCTGCAGGATCACCCGCCGGCATCGGCGGCTCAGCTCCAGGGCCCTCGGGAGCTTGGTCAGGTCGTCAGCCATCAGGACGATGTCCGCGGTCTCGAGCGCCACATCGGTCCCGGCACCACCCATGGTCACTCCGACGGTCGCCACGGCCAGGGCGGGGGCATCGTTCACCCCATCCCCCACCATCGCGACCGGCCCGCGCGTCGCGACGAGGTCGCGGACCGCCGCCACCTTCTGCTCCGGCAAGAGCCCCGCGCGCCACTCGGAAATCCCGACCTCCGCCGCGACCGCATTGGCGACGCGCGCGTTGTCCCCGGTCAGCATCACCACATGGGTGATCCCCTGGCGCCGGAGCTCCTCCACGACCCGGCGGGCTGCCGGCCGGACCGTATCGGCGACCGCGATCAACCCGAGCGGGCGCTCGGCGCCGACCACGACGACGGTCTTCCCCTGAGACTCGAGCGCCTGGATCCGCGATAGCACCACGCCATCGAACCCCACGCCGGTCTCGCGCATCAACCCCTGATTCCCCACCCAGACGCGCCGTCCCTGCACCACCCCGCGGATCCCGCGCCCCGGGAAGGTCTCGATCTCTTCGGCCGGAACAACGGGCAACCCGCTCTCGCCCGCTGCCTCGACCACCGCCTTGCCCAGATGATGTTCCGAGCGGACCTCGACGGCAGCCGCCAGACCAAGTACCACCTTGCCGTCCTCCTGGCCCAGCGCAAGGACATCGGTCACGCGTGGCTTTCCCTCGGTCAGGGTCCCCGTCTTGTCGAGCGCCACGACCCGGACCGCTGCCGCCTGTTCGAGGGTGATCCCTCCCTTGAAAAGGATCCCGTCGCGGGCGCCGCCGGCAATGGCGGAAAGGACGGCCGCCGGGATGGAGATCACGAGGGCGCAGGGCGAGGCGACCACCAAGAGCGTCATCGCCCGATAGAAGGTCAGCACGAAGGGCCATCCGAGGAAGAGCGGCGGGATCAGGATGAACAGGGACGCACCCCCCAGAACCACCGCCGTGTAATAGCGGCCGATCCACTCGGTCAGGTGCTGCGCCTCGGCCTTCTGGCTCTGAGCCTCTTCCACAAGGCGGATCACGCGGGCGAGGGTGCTTTCGGAGGCCGGACGGCTCATCCGGATCTCGAGCACTCCTTGCTGATTCAGGGAGCCGGCGTACACCCCATCGCCCGGCCCCTTCCCCACCGGAATCGACTCGCCCGTGATGGGAGACTCATCGACCCCCGACCGCCCCGCCAGCACCTCCCCGTCGATCGGGATGCGCTCCGTGGGCCCGACGATCACGACCTCACCCACCCGGAGCTCCGCGACCGGCACGCGGATCTCCTCACCGTTGCGGCGGACCCGGGCGTCCTCAGGACTGAGCGTCATCAGTTGAGTGATGGCCCGCCGTGTCCGGGCCATCGCGAACGACTCTAACGTGTTCGAGAGCGAGAAGAGGAACATCAGCACCGCCCCCTCCTGCCAGTAATCGATCGTGGCGGCGCCGACGGCTGCCGTCACCATGAGGAGGTTGACGTCAACGGTCCTTTCGCGCAGGGCGGCAATGGCGTTCCTGGTGCTGTAGTACCCACCGGACAGATATGCGAGGACGAAAAAGGCGAGTGGGGCGACCCGGGGAACCCCGGAGACGAGCTCGAGGAGTGCGCCTGCCGCCAGCGCGAGCAAGCAGACGGCGGTGAGGACCGCCATCCGGCGCCGTTGCGACGCCCCAGCGTCCTCGGTGGCAGGCCGCGGCGAAAAGCCGGGCTCCGCCACCCGCCGCTCGAGTACACCCTCAGGCTGCGGGCAGCATGAAATCTCCACTCGCTGCGTCATTGCTCAGTTCCGTTCATC
>CAYSDK010000010.1:0-3338 GCA_964429865.1 uncultured bacterium | reverse complement strand
AAATGACTGAGATACAGGTGCATGGGTTTCTCTATTTCCGGGTTCCCCAAGGGCTGCGCACGCCCGAGATGAGGGAGCAGGTCCGGCGTGCGACGGAAGAAGCCCAGAAATTCCCAGGGGTCGTGGCCCTCTACCCGTACAGCCTTGTGGGGCTCCGCGCCTCGGCGGACCTGGGATTCTGGCTGGCGACGGATGAGATCGAGGCCTATCAATGGGTGGGCGGCCGCTTTCTCCGGACGAACCTGGAACTGACGGCGAGCCTCTGGGGCTACGTGCGCCCCTCGCAGTACACCGGCCAGAGCGGCATCAGCGTCCAGGTGCCAGGAGAACGGAAACGCTATCTGGTGGTCTACCCGTTCATCAAGACCCACGACTGGTACCAGCTTTCTGCCGATGACCGGCGGGCCATGATGAAGGACCACGCTCGGGTGGGGCACGCCTTCAAAGAGATCGACCAGGTACTGGTCTACTCCACTGGGATTGCTGACTGGGAGTTCGTGGTGGGATACGAAACGGATGACCTGAAGCGCTTTTCCGAGCTGGTCACCGCGCTCCGGAGCACGGCGGGTCGACTGTACACCCGCCGCGACACCCCGATCTTCACCGGACGGCATGGGCCGCTCCAGGACGTGCTCCATGAGGTCTTCGGCGAGGAAGACCCCCAGTGAAGAACCCCATACCCACTGATCCCGTGCGCGGCGATGTCCCGGGACCCCACGCTGCTTCGTGAGGTCTGTTTCTCCCTCCTCGAGGAGAACCGGATCATGACCCTCGCGACATGGGGAGCAGACGGTCCCTGGGCCACGCCCGTCATTTACGCCTGGGAACGCACCTCCTCGGGGGTTTCCCTCTATTTTATGTCCCGCCTCTCCACCCGCCACGTGCAGAATCTGTCGGCGCGACCCCGAGTGGCTTCGGCCATCCATCCCAACGAAACCCGACCCCTTCGGGGTCTCCAGATAGAGGGGACGGTGGCACTCTTGCGGGAGACAGAGGCGCTCCGGGCCATCCGGATCTACCTCCGCCGGTTCCCCCGGGCCCGGAGACGTTTCTCCATTCGGGCCGTGGTCCAGGAAAGTCTCGATCTCCGGTGCTTTCGGTTCCTGGCGGAGCGCGTTTTTGTCCTTTCCGAGGAACACTTCGGATGGGGAAATCGGGTCCTCCTCGAGCTCGCCTCCCAACCCGAGACGTAGGTCCGCCAACCGTGCAGGCGAGACCCCAACCTGTCGGAGCGAGGCATGATCTATCCCGGCATGCTGTTTCTGCACCTCCTTTCGGCGGTCGCGTGGATCGGGGGAAACATCCTCTTCTTCGCCGTGGCCCCGCGACTCCGGACGATCCCCCCCGCCATCCGGGTGCTCGGCAGAACGTTCCGGGTCCTCTCCTGGATCGCCTTCGCCCTGCTGCTCACGACGGGGGCGTATTTGGTGCAACGCGGATGGGACTGGCGCGCGTGGCCCCTGTCACTGAAGCTCACGCTCGTGGGCATCGTCCTTGTGCTCAAGGTCCTCCATGACTTCTGGGTTGCGCCCACCGCCGCTCGGCACAGAGGAGGCTTCTTCACCGCCGCGCTCTGGATCGGGCGGACGAACCTGATCCTGGGCATCGTGATCCTGTACCTGTCGGTCCGGATGCGAGGGTGATGCGACGTGGTGGGAAAAATGCGTGAGCGGATTCTCAACGCAGCCCGCCGAAAGCCTGTAGACACGACACCCATCTGGATCATGCGCCAGGCGGGCCGGTACCTCCCGGAGTACCGGCAGCTCCGGGAAAAACACTCGATGGAGGAGATCTGTCGGGCCCCGGAACTCACGGTCGAGGCCACGCTTCAGCCGCTCCGCCGCTTCGATCTCGATGCCGCCATCCTCTTCTCGGATCTCCTGGTCCCCCTCTGGGGGATGGGGGTGTCCTTTGATCTGGTCGAGGGAAGAGGCCCCGTGTTGCAGAAGGCCCTCACGCCCGCGGAGCTGGCCGCGCTGCCGCCCCTGGATCTCGGCGGGGTGGAGTTCACCTTTGAGGCCATCCGCCTCCTCCGCCGCGAGCTGGATCGTCCGCTCATCGGCTTTACCGGCGGACCCTTCACCTTTGCCTCCTACCTGATCGAGGGCAAGCCCTCTCGTGACTATCCCCGGACGCGGGCCTTTCTCCACGCCTATCCTCGAGAGTGGGAGGACCTGATGAAACGACTCGCCGACAATCTCGCCCTGTACCTCAGGGGGCAGATCGAGGCGGGGGTCCAGATGGTCCAGATCTTTGATTCCTGGGTGGGCGTCCTGTCACCGGAGGACTTCCGCGAACGGGTCAAACCCTACCTAAACGCGCAGCTCGAGCAGGTCGGCAATGGGGTGCCTCGGATCTACTTCAGCACGGCAAGTGCTCACCTCTTCCCCGAGTTCGCCACCCTGCCCGTGGAGGTGATGGGGGTGGACTGGCGGGTCTCCCTGACTCAGGCGAAGGGAATCTTCGACAACACCTACGCCCTCCAGGGGAACCTCGATCCTACCCTGCTCCTCGGCCATGAAGAGGACCTGTTGGCGAAGGCCTCGACGATCGTGAAGGAAGGGCGGATGCTCGTCGGGCACATCTTCAACCTCGGCCATGGCATCCTTCCCGCCACCCCACCAGAGCGTGTTGCGCGCCTGGTGGATTGGGTCCACGCCCAAGGAGCCAGAGGATGATCGGGGTGCTGCTCATGGCCTACGGGACGCCGAGGAGCCTGGGCGAGGTGGAGGCGTACTTCACCCATATCCGCCGGGGACGGAAGCCAACCGAGGAAGAGGTGGAGGAGCTCACCGAACGCTACCAGGCCATCGGGGGGGTGTCGCCGCTCTATCAGATCACCGAGTCTCAGGCCAAGGCGCTTCAGGAGGCCCTCGATCGGAGGGCGCCGGGGCGCTTCCAGGTCTATCTCGCCATGAAACACTCCCCGCCTTTCATCGCCAACGTGGTAGCGGAGATGCTCCGGGGTGGCGTTCGTGAGATGGTGGCTCTGGTCCTGGCTCCCCATGAGTCGAGAATGATCATCGACGATTACCTGCGGTACGCGCGAGAGGTCCTCGAGGCGCACCCGGAAGTGAAGGCGCACGTCATCCGGAGCTGGCACCTGAATCCTCTCTATCTCTCGGCTCTCGCGAGGAGGATTGAGCGAGAGCTGGCCGCCTTCCCCCGCCCAGGGGCCGACCAGACCGTGGTGCTCTTCACGGCCCACAGCCTCCCCGAGGGGATTCTCGCCAGGCAAGATCCCTATCCCACGCGTCTCGAGGAGACGGCCCGAGCCCTGGCCGAGCGCCTGGCCCTCTCCCACTGGCGCCGAGCCTACCAGAGCGCCGGGAAGACCC
>CAYSDK010000009.1:39370-40470 GCA_964429865.1 uncultured bacterium | reverse complement strand
CCATCAGCCGAGGCGCATGGCCCGGACGACCGCCTCCAGCGTCGCCTCCACGGTCTGCAGGGGGGGTGCAGACATCAGCGCCGTCTGCGGATCCTTCAGACCATGGCCGGTGAGGACACAGACCACGCGGGCGCCGACGGAGATCCTCCCCTCCCGACAATGCTTCATGAGGCCCGCCACCGCCGCTGCCGAGGCCG
Source organism: uncultured bacterium (assembly GCA_964429865.1). Taxonomy (GTDB): domain Bacteria; phylum Methylomirabilota; class Methylomirabilia; order Methylomirabilales; family CSP1-5; genus CSP1-5. Next base: position 40,273 of record CAYSDK010000009.1, on the reverse strand, counting down.
GCTCGCAATAGACGCCCTCAAGCGCTGCCACCTGTCGGTAGGCGCTGAGGATCTCCTGATCCGACACGGTCCCGATCGATCCCTGGGACTCCTCGATCGCCCCCAGGGCCGGCTTCCAGCTGGCCGGGTTGCCAATCCGAATGGCTGATGCAACGGTCTCGGGGTGCCGCACCACGCGCCCGAGGACCAGCGGGGCCGCTCCCTCGGCCTGCCAACCGATCATCCGGGGTAGGGTACTGATCGCGCCCGCCTCCCGGTACTCCCGAAAGCCCTTCCAGTACGCGCTGATGTTCCCCGCATTGCCGACCGGGATACACACCAGGTCGGGGCTCTCCCCGAGCTGCTCACAGACCTCAAAGGCGGCCGTCTTTTGCCCCTCGATGCGAAACGGGTTCACGGAATTCACCAGGGCGACCGGAAACCTCTCCGAGACCCCCTTGACGATCTCGAGGGCCTCGTCGAAGTTCCCCTGCAGCTGGATGAGCGTCGCCCCGTGCATGATCGCCTGCGAGAGTTTTCCAAGGGCGACGGCGCCCTGTGGAACGACCACAATGGCGCGGCATCCCGCGCGGGCGGCATACGCGGCCGTCGACGCAGAGGTGTTTCCGGTGGAGGCGCAGATCACCGCGGTCGCCCCTGCCTCCACCGCCTTGCTGATGGCGACCGTCATCCCCCGATCCTTGAACGAGCCGGTGGGATTGGCCCCCTCAACCTTCAGGTAGAGCTCCACCCGGATCCCGAGGGTATCCGCGAGCCGCTCCGCCCGAATCAGGGGGGTATTTCCCTCATACAGGGTGATGACCGGCGTCCTTTCCGTCACCGGCAAGAACTTCCGATACTGATGTATGACGCCGCGCCACATGATAGTTAGTGTCCGATGTCCGATGTCCTAAGTCCGATGTC
>CAYSDK010000009.1:8882-39270 GCA_964429865.1 uncultured bacterium | reverse complement strand
GTCCGATGTCCTAAGTCCGATGTCCAAGGTCGTGTGTACGGAAGGGTACTTTGTTTCGACGTCGGACGTCGGACCTCGGACGTTCCTAGGATTCTTCGACCCGGAGGCAGACCGTCCTTCCCGACACCACGTCGAGGGCATCGATCTCTGCCAGCGCCCTGCGCATGGCCCCCTCCACCGCCTCGTGGGTCATCATCACGACGGGGACACTGGCCCGGGCATGCCGGCCCTTCTGGATCACCGAGGCGATGGAGATGCCGTGACTGCCCAGGATCCCCGAGACCTTCGAGAGAACCCCCGGCTTGTCGACAGCCATCACCCGGAGGTAATAGCGAGTCCGGACCTCATCCATCGGCCGGATCTTCAGGCCCTCCCCGGCGATCGCCGGAATATGGGAGGGCCGTGACGGACGCTGATAAAGGATGTTCTGGGCGATCTCGACGACGTCGCTTACCACGGCGCTCGCCGTGGGCAACTGGCCGGCCCCCCTGCCGTAAAACATCAGCGATCCGGTGGCGTCCCCGACGATATAGACGGCGTTAAAGACACCACCTACGAAGGCGAGGAGATGGTCCTCGGGAATCAGGGTGGGATGGACCCTCACCTCGATCTCGCCGTCGGTCTCTTTCGCAATGGCCAAGAGCTTCACCCGGTACCCCAGATCCTTCGCGTACTGGATGTCGGCCGGGTCGATCCCGCGGATTCCTTCCACATGGATCGCGTTGAAGTCCACGGAGCCCCCGTAGGCGATGGAGGCCAGGATCTGGAGCTTGTGAGCCGCGTCGATGCCATCGATGTCCAGGGACGGGTTCGCCTCGGCGTAGCCCTGGTCCTGCGCCTCTTTCAGGACCTCGGCGAACGGGGCCCCTAGCTCGGTCATCTTGGTCAGGATGTAGTTACACGTTCCGTTGACGATGCCCTCAATGGAGTGGATCCGGTTGGCCACTAGGCCCTCCCGGACAGCCCGGATGATCGGAATCCCCCCGCACACGCTGGCCTCAAACCCCAGATCCACCCGCTTCTCTGCCGCCGCCCTGAACAGCTCGAGGCCATGGGTGGCCAGCAGGGCCTTGTTGGCAGTGACCAGGTGCTTGCCACTGCGCAGCGCGGCGAGACTCACCTCGCGGGCCGCCGTCGTCCCGCCGATCAGCTCGATGACGATGTCGATGGCGGGGTCCTCGATGATCTCGCGTGCGTCCGTGGTAAGGATCTTGGGGTCCACCTCGACATCCCTCGGCTTCGTGAGGTCGAGGTCGGCGATCCGTTTCAGCCGGAGCCGCGCGCCCAGGCGGCGCTGGAGCAGCGGGGCTTGCCCTTTCAGGAGCTTGACGACGCCCGTGCCGACCGTCCCGAAACCGACCAGACCGATGTTGATGGTCTTCATTCGTCCTCCCTCACCCTTGACGAAGCAGGGTGGGCAGGGACCCCCGCCAGGCCTGATCGAGAGCGGCCACGGGAAGATCCATCGTGAACGTTCGGCCTGTACAGAGGAATCGGGAGCCGCCTGTTCGCCCGAGGATCGTGACCGGAACCGCATGGCGCAGAGCGATCGCCTCGAGTCTGCCGAGATCGGCTTCCCGCAGGGAGAAGAGAATCCGGGACTGGCCCTCACCGAAGAGGAGGGCATCGGGCCGACCCGTCTCGGAAAGGCTGACCTCGACGCCGATGTGCTTCTCCGGCTCGCTGATACAACTTTCGGCTAACGCCACCGCGAGTCCTCCGTCTGAGCAGTCGTGAGCCGATCGCACGAGGCCCGCCCGAATCGCCTCCAGACAGCATTGCTGGACCCGTCGCTCGAGACCCAGATCGATCGTCGGGGGTCGGCCCTGGATCAACCCGTGACAGACCTTGAGGTATTCACTCCCCCCCAACTCTTCCCGCGTCTGACCCAACAAGACCACGACGTCCCCTGCCCCTTTCCAGCCCGGCGTGGTGGCATGGTCAATGTGGGCGAGAATCCCCAGCATCCCGACGATCGGCGTGGGGAAGATGGCCTGTCCCATGGTCTCATTATAGAAGCTCACATTGCCGCCGGTGACAGGCGTGTGCAGGGCGCGGCAGGCTTCAGCCATGCCGCGGACCGCCTCGGCAAACTGCCACATGATCTCGGGCCGCGTGGGGTCTCCGAAATTGAGACAGTTCGTGATCGCGACCGGCTCTGCGCCGCTCGTCACGACGTTCCGGGCCGCCTCGGCCACCGCGATCATCCCGCCGACATAGGGATCCAGAAAAACATACCGGCCGTTGCCGTCCATGGCCAGCGCAATACCCCGCTCGGTTCCCTTGAGGCGGAGCACAACGGCATCGGCGCCCGGGCCGACGACCGTGTTCAGAAAGAGCATGTGGTCGTACCGCTCCCACACGGTCGCCTTGCAGGCGATGGTCGGGGAGGCCAACAGCCGCAAGAGCACTTCCCCGCACTCCCGCGGCAGGGGGATGTGATGGAGGTCGAGGCGCTGGACCTCATCTTGCCAGGCGGGCCGGAGGGCCGGTCGGCGGTAGACCGGGGCATCCGCCACAAGCCCCTTGACCGGGATCTCCGCCATGACCCGCGTGCCGTCCCGGACCCGCATCAGTCCGTCGGCGGTCACCCGGCCCACGACCACCGCGTCCAGATCGTACCGCGCAAAGATCTTCTGCACGATCCGCTCGGCCCCCTCCCGCGCCACCAGCAGCATTCGCTCCTGAGATTCAGACAGCATTACCTCGTAAGGCGTCATCCCCTCTTCCCGCCGCGGCACGAGCCGGACGTCGATCTCCACGCCGGTCCCTCCGCGGCTGGCCATCTCGCAGCTCGAACAGGTGAGGCCGGCCGCCCCCATGTCCTGAATGCCGACCAGCGCATCGGTCCGCATCAGCTCCAGGCAGGCCTCGATCAACAGCTTCTCCCGGAAGGGATCCCCGACCTGCACGGTGGGGCGGCGTTCCTCGCTTTTCTCATCGAAGGTCTCCGAAGCCATGGTGGCGCCGTGAATACCGTCCCGACCGGTCTTGGCACCCACGTAGAAGACCGGGTTGCCGATCCCGCCCGCGCGGCCATAGAAAATCTTATCGACCGGGGCGATCCCGAGGCACAGGACATTGACCAGGGGGTTTCCGCTGTAGCACTCGGCAAAGCACACCTCGCCTCCGACGGTGGGAACCCCCACGGCGTTGCCATACCCCGAGATCCCGGCGACCACGCCGCCCATGAGATACCGGTTCCGCGCGTCGGCCAGGGGGCCGAAGCGGAGGGAATCGAGCAGCGCAATCGGACGGGCGCCCATGGTGAAGATGTCCCGGATGATCCCACCCACGCCGGTAGCCGCGCCCTGGTACGGCTCAATGAACGAGGGATGATTGTGACTCTCCACCTTAAAGACGGCAGCGAGGCCGTCCCCCAGATCGACCACCCCGGCGTTCTCCCCCGGCCCTTGCAGGACGGCAGCGCCGGAGGTGGGAAGGGTCTGGAGATGCACCTTGGAGCTCTTGTAGCTACAGTGCTCCGACCACATGACCGAGAAGATCCCCAGCTCCGTATAGGTCGGCTCACGCCCCAGGATGGCCACGACCTGGTCGTACTCCTCCCGCGTCAAGTGATGCGCAGCAATGATCTCTTGAGTGATGGTCGGCCCTGTCATACGATCACCGAGACATGGGGGAGGCGACTCGACCAGAGCGCACGATCGACTCGAATAGGAGAAGGCCACTGGTAGACCCGAGCAGGGCTTCCGCGGCTCGCTCCGGGTGCGGCATCAGGCCGAGGACGTTTCTCCCTTCGTTACAGATGCCAGCGATGTTGTCGAGAGACCCATTGGGGTTCGCTCCATCGGTAATCTCTCCGCCCGCTGTCGCATAGCGGAAGATGACCTGGCCCTTCTCGTTGAGCTGCCGCAGGGTTTCAGGGTCGGCGTAATAGCGCCCCTCGTTGTGATTGATCGGGACACGGAGGACCTGACCCGGGCGGCACGCGGTGGTGAAGGGGGTCGCCGTGTTCTCGACGCGGACGTGGACATGGCGGCAGATGAAGGCAAGGGTCGTGTTTCTGAGCAGCGCGCCCGGCAAGAGTCCGGCCTCGCACAGCACCTGAAATCCATTGCAGATGCCGAGGATCAGGCCGCCGTCTTCAGCGTGCCGCTCCACCGTCTTCATGACCGGCGAGAATCGCGCAATCGCCCCCGTGCGCAGATAGTCTCCGTGGGCGAAACCCCCCGGCAGGATGAGGCAGTCGTAGTCCTTGAGCTCCTTCTCTGTATGCCAGATGAGATCCGCCTGCTGCCCCAGGACTTTTTCCAGCACCCACTGGCAGTCCAGCTCGCAGTTGGACCCGGGAAAGACGACGATCCCGAATCGCACCTAACCCTCCTCCAGCTCGAACCGATAGTCCTCGATCACCGGATTCGCCAGGAGCTTCTTGCACATCTGCTCCACGCGCTTCGAGGCCTCTTCGCGGCTGACCCCGTTGAGGGTGACCACCATGAATTTCCCAACCCGCACATCCTTCACCCCGGCAAACCCGAGCGTCTCCAGGGCGCCCCGCACCGTCTCCCCCTGCGGATCGAGCACCCCCTTCTTCAACGTCACATACACCTTCGCGCGTATCATTTCCGCTTCACCAACCCATTGCGCATCGGCGTCCCTGTCTGGCCCTTTTCCCGGCGGCGAGGGGAAGGGCGACCTCGGAGGAAGGCGAAACCCGCGCCTCCGGAGAAAACGGCCCGACCGCGAGACACTTCCGATAAACCCTCGTGGTATGGGGCACCGTCCAACTACTCGCCTACGTGATCAATCTCCTTCTCGATGAAGCAAGACTTTCGGGAGCGCAACCCGCTTAAGCTGTTTCGCCGACGACGAGGAGATCCTTTCCCGAGCCGCTCGACTCTCCGACGACGCGAAGGGCTTTCCCGAGCCGCCTTCCCCTATGCCGCATCGCCGCAGATCCGCCGGTAGACCTCCTGATACGCCTCCTCCACCTTGCCGAGATCCCTGCGGAACCGGTCCTTGTCCATCTTCTCCAGCGTCTCCTTGTCCCAGAGGCGGCATCCATCAGGGGTGATCTCGTCGCCAAGCAAGAGCTGCCGCCGATGGCGCCCGAACTCGAGCTTGAAGTCCACCAGGATCAGCCCGCGCTTATCGAGAAACTTACGGAGCAGGGTATTCACGACGAGGGCCCGTTTCCGGATGGCCCGCACCTCTCTGGGCGTAGCGAGGCCCAGCAGCCGAACGTGATCCTCGTTGATCATCGGATCTCCGAGGGCATCGTCCTTGTAGAAGAACTCGAGCACGGGCGCTGGCAGGGGCTTCCCCTCGGCGAAACCCAGCCGCTTGGAGAGCGAGCCGGCACTGATATTCCGGATCACCACCTCGATCTTGATGATCTCGAGCCTCTTCACGAGCATCTCGCGGTCGGTCAGCTGCTTCACAAAGTGGGTCCGGACGCCGCGTCGCCCCAGGTACGTGAACAGGACCGAGGAGATCCGATTATTATAGACCCCCTTCTGCTCAATGATCCCCCGCTTCTGGGCGTTGAAGGCCGTCGCCTCGTCCTTGAAGTACTGGATCAGGAGATCCGGGTCGTCGGTCTCGTACAGGATCTTGGCCTTGCCCTCGTAGATCTTCGTCCGCCGCTCCATGCCGCTTCCCTACAGCCCCAATCGGGCGAAGATGGTGTCGACATGCTCCAGGTACGGCGTGAGATCGAAACAGGCGGCGACCTCATCGACCGAAAGGTGCCGCAGGACCTCCGGGTCCTGGAGCAGCACGGCCTGAAAATGCTCCCCCTTCTCCCAGGCCTTCGTGGCGCTGCGCTGAACCAGATCATGGGCCACCTGTCGGGCCACCCCCTTCTCGGTCAGGGCCAGGAGGACCCGTTGCGAGAAGAGGAGGCCTTGCGTCTGTTGGATGTTCCGTTCCATACGTTCCGGGTAGACCTGGAGCCCCTCCAACACTTCCCGCGCCTTCACAAGGAGGTAATCGAGCAAGATGGTGGAGTCAGGGAGGATGATGCGCTCCACCGAGGAGTGGCTGATGTCCCGCTCGTGCCAGAGGGGGACATTCTCCAGGGCCGCGATGGCATTCGCCCGAAGGACCCGGGAGAGTCCCGAGATCTGTTCACAGGTCACGGGGTTTCTCTTGTGCGGCATGGAGGAAGAGCCTTTCTGGGTTTCGGCGAAGGGCTCTGCCACTTCGGCAACCTCGGTCCGCTGCAGGTGGCGGATCTCGGTCGCGATGCCGTCTAGTGTCGCCCCGATGATGGCGAGCGTCCCGAGGAACTGGGCATGCCGATCCCGGGGGACGATCTGGCTCGATACCGGCTCGGGATTGAGCCCTAACCGCTCGCAGACATACGCTTCGATGGAAGGAGGGAGATGGGCATAGGTCCCGACCGCCCCCGAGACCTTGCCGTAGCCCACGGCTGCCTTGGCCTGGGCAAGCCGCTCCCGGTTCCGCAGCATCTCGCTATACCACCGAGCCACCTTGAGACCGAAGGTCATCGGCTCGGCATGCACCCCGTGGGTCCGACCGACTATGACGGTCTGCTTATGAATCCTGGCTAACGTCTTGAGGGTCTCAAGCAGCGCGTCGCAATTCTCCAAGAGGATATCTGCCGCCTCCTGGAGCTGAAACGCCAGGCCGGTGTCCATGACGTCGGAGGAGGTCAAGCCGAGGTGGATGTAACGACTCGACTCACCGACCCGCTCCGCCACTGCGGCGAGGAATGCGATGACCTCATGCCGCACCTTCCGCTCTAGCGCCTCGATCCGACCGAGATCAAAGGCGGCCCGCGCCTTAATCTCCTCCAGGGCCTGGAGTGGAACCTTTCCCAACTGCGCCCAGGCCTCACAGGCGAGGATCTCGATCCGGAGCCACACCAAGAACCGATGCTCCGGATCCCAGAGTGCCGCCATCCTGGGGAGGCTGTAGCGGGGAATCATCGCTCGGTCCTCCTCACACGTGGCGGCGATGCCACGGTGGTATCACCCACAGGATTGCAGTGGAGACCCCTCGGGGTCAGACCGATGGAGAGGGTTGCAGGATGCGGCCGATGGAAGCCAAGGCGCACGCCCCGCCATCAAATAGGGACTGGGTGAGCTGCTGGAGGCGCTCCGGCGTCACGTCCTCAATCCCCTGGATGATCTCCTCCAGCCCGAAGCAGCGGTTGAAGGCCATGTACATCCTGGCGAGACGGGTCATCCGGCTGTTGGTGCTCTCGAGGCCGAGGAGGAGATTACCCTTGAGCTGCTCCTTGGCGCGTCGGAAATCCGCGGGACGCGCAGGCTCATCCCGAATCTTTCGGAGCTCCTCCTGGATGAGGTCTACCACCTCCTGATAGTGGTCGCTGCTGGTCCCCGCATAGACCACGAGGAGACCGCCGTCGCGGTAGGAGGCGCCGTACGAATAGATGGAGTAGACGAGCCCTCGCTTCTCCCGGATCTCCTGGAACAGGCGGGAGCTCATCCCACCTCCGAGGATCGTATTGAGGATCGACAGGGTGTAGCGGTCCCGGTGCGCGGTCGCGAGGCCATTGACCCCCAGGCAGAGGTGAACCTGGCTGAGATCCCGATCTTCATTCACCGCGGTCAGTCGCGAGACCGGGGGAGCGGTGAATCCGGCATGGGCACAACCGCCCCAGCCCCCGAACGCGGCCGCCGCGAGATCCACCAAGGCGTCATGGTCCAAGTCCCCGGCGGCGGAGATGATCGTCCGATCGGGCCGGTAGTAACGGTCCGTGTGCTTCACGATCTCATCCTGCCCGATCTGCCGGAGGGTCTCGCGCCACCCCAGGATCGGACGACCCAGAGGATGGTCCGCCCAGATGGTCTGGGCGAAGAGATCGTGAATCTGATCATCAGGGGCATCCTCCACCATCTTGATCTCCTGGAGGATCACCTCGCGCTCCTTTTCGATGTCGCTGGGGTCGAGGCGAGCGTGCAGCAGGAGGTCTGCGAGGAGGTCCACGGCCAGCGGCAGGTGCTCGCCCAGGACCTTTGAAGAGAAGCAGGTATACTCCCGGCTGGTGAAGGCGTCGAGCGTCCCCCCGACCGAATCGATAGCGGCGGCAATCTCCTCGGCACTGCGCTTCTCTGTCCCCTTGAAGGCCATGTGCTCGATGAAATGGGAGATCCCCGCCTGCCCCCTCTCCTCATCACGCGAGCCCACATGGATCCACACGCCGATGGAGACGGACCGCATCGCCGGCATCCTCTCGGTCAGGATGACGAGGCCGTTATCGAGGACCGTCTTGCAGTAAGAGACACGGGGCACCGCCACCGCTACCCCTTCCCCTCTCGCTCCCGGGCCATCTCCGACTGGCCGCGGGATCCCCCATCCACGGGCCGAGGTGGCCCTGCCCCTTCCCGAGGCTCCGCCGCCTCAGCGCCCTGGGCCCGCAAGACTTCCTTGCGACTCAGCCGGATCTTCCCCGAGGGGTCGACCTCGATCACCTTGACCGTCACCTCATCCCCCTCGGAGAGGACATCCTGCACCCGCTGAATGCGATGTTCAGCGATCTGGGAGATGTGGAGGAGCCCGTCGGTCCCGGGCAGGATCTCGACGAAGGCGCCAAATTCCATGATCCGCTTCACCTTGCCCTTGTAGACCTTGCCCACCTCCGGCACCTCGACAATCCGATTGATAATGGCCATGGCCTTCTCCGCCGCCGCTTCATCCATCGAGGCGATTTCGACCGTGCCATCATCCTGAATGTCGATCTTGCAGCCGGTCTCCTCGATGATGCTGCGGATGACCTTGCCCCCCGGGCCGATCACCTCTCGGATCTTGTCCACCGGGATCTTCATGGTGAGGAGGCGCGGGGCATAGACGGAGAGGGCGGGGCGGGGTTCGGCCAACGTCTTCCCCATCTCGTCCAGGACGAGCATCCGGGCCTGGCGGGCCCGCTCCAACGCCTCGGCCATCAGGGCTGGTGTGACGCCCTGGACCTTCAGATCCATCTGAAGCACCGTAATGCCTTTCCGGGTGCCGGCCACTTTGAAGTCCATATCGCCGAGATGGTCCTCCAGTCCCAAGATATCGGTCAGCACCGCGGACCTCTCCCCTTCCACTACCAGGCCCATAGCCACCCCGCCGACGGCCGACTTCACGGGGACGCCGGCGTCCATGAGGGCCAAGGTGGCTCCGCAGACGGAGGCCATCGAGGAGGAGCCGTTACTCTCCAGGATGTCAGAGACGATCCGAATCGTGTACGGGAACTCCTCCGGGCTCGGGAGCACGGCGAGGAGCGCCCGTTCGGCCAACGTGCCGTGACCGATCTCCCGACGGCCGGGACCTCGGAGGAACCGAACCTCCCCCACGCTGAACGGCGGGAAGTTGTAGTGAAGCATGAACCGTTTGAACCCCTCTCCTTCGATACTGTCCAGGCGTTGGACATCCTCGGAGGTTCCGAGGGTGGTGGTGACGAGTGCCTGGGTCTGCCCCCGAGTAAAGAGGGCCGACCCGTGCGTCCGAGGCAGCACACCGACCTCACACGTGATCGGCCGTACCTCCCCAAGGCCCCGACCATCCGCCCGCTGTCCCTCCTCCAGGATCAGCCGCCGCATATCCTCGCTTTCGAGTTGCTCCAGGATCTCCTTCACCTGGACCTGAATCTCGGCCGGTTCGCCGGCGAAGGTCCGCAGGGTCTCTTCCGCGATCTCTCGACGCCGGACCTGCTGGGCCTCCTTCTCCCTGAGCCTCACCAGCCCTCGAATGGGCTCACGGGCGAGGGCCGAGACCCGCTCGAGGAGGGCAGGGTCCGTGGGTGGGGGGGTGAATGTGGACTTCGGCCCGCCGACCAGAGCAGCCAGGGCCTCTTGCATCCGGATGATCTCGGCGCCAGCCTTCTGGCCAAAGGCAATCGCCTCGAGGACGATCTCCTCCGGCACCTCCTTGGCCCCCGCCTCGGCCATGATCACCGTCTCGGTAGTTCCGGCAAGGACCAGGTCCAGGTCCGACTCCTGCATCTGCTTGTACGTGGGATTCAAGGTGAGCCGCCCCCCGACCCGGCCAACCCGCACGGCCCCGATCGGACCCGAAAAGGGAACGGGGGCGACGGTCAAGGCCGCCGAGGCGCCCACCATGGCAAGCACATCCGGATCATTCTCCTGGTCGGCGGACAAGACCGTCGCGATGATCTGGACGTCGCGCCGGAAGCCCTTGGGAAAGAGGGGACGGATGGACCGGTCAATGAGGCGGGCGGCGACCGTCTCTTGATCCCGGGGCCGCCCCTCCCGCTTGAAAAAACCCCCGGGGATCATGCCGGCGGCGTAGGCCCGCTCCTGATAGTCCACGGTCAGGGGGAGATAATCGAGCCCCTCCCGCGTCGCCTTCGCGGCCACGACCGTCACCAAGACCACCGTATCCCCGTACTGGACCCAGACCGCCCCGTCCGCCTGCCGGGCCACCCGGCCCGCCTCGATGGAAAGCTGCCGTCCTTCGACCGCTATCTCCACGCGTTGAATCATCGCTCCCTATACCTTTCCGTCACCTTAGCCAAAAAAGCCCGCGAGAGATGACCCTAAAATGCCATCTGCCGCGGGCGCTCCAACCACACCAGGGATTTGCCTAGACGAGAGACCACAGGCTCGCTAGCGCCGGATCCCCAATTGACCGATGAGCTTCCGGTATCGCTCTGCATCCTTAGTTTTCAAATAGTTAAGTAGCTTCCGCCGGCGGCTCACCATTCGAAGCAGACCCGTCCGGGAATGGTGATCCTGTTTGTGGAGGGAGAGGTGCTGGCTGAGAGAATCAATCCGCGAGCTGAGAAGGGCAATCTGGACCTCCGGCGAGCCGGTATCCTGCCCGTGAAGGTGAAACTCCTTGATCCGCTCCTGTTTCCGGGCAAGATCCTTCGCCACACCTCCACTCCTCTCTCAATCCTTAATCGCATTTCATGGTAGCACAAGACCCGCTCCCGAGTAAAGCCCAATCTGCTGAAGCGGCAGAGGGCTGGCTGAGGATCTCCCGGACCCGCTGGATGTCCCGCGCCACCTGGGCCTGGAGTGCCTCAGCAGAGGCGAATCGGACCTCGTCCCGGATTCGCTCCCAGAAGGTCACAAGGACGGCTTGCCCGTACCCGGGCGCCCGATCTTCCTGGATATCGAGGAGATGGACCTCCACGCGGCGACCCCCAGCCCCGAAGGTGGGGGCAACGCCAACATTCATTGCCGCATCGTAACCCCCCTCGCCGACGTAGGCCCGGCCTGCGTACACCCCATCGGGGATGAGGAGGTCCTCAGGCGGAACGAGATTGGCCGTGGCAAAACCCAATCCCCTCCCCCTGCCTGCCCCAGGGACGATCTCTCCAAGGGCGGCGTAGGGTCGGGTAAGATATCGGGCCGCCTCGCCCACCTTCCCTTGATGCAACAGATCCCGGATGATCGTTGATTTGACGACGGTTCCGTCCACCGTCACCGGCGGAAGAACCTCCACCTGAAATCCGAGGGCCTTCGCCATCTTCCTGAGGAGATCGGGCGTCCCCCGCCTGCCCCTGCCGAACCGGAAATCGAACCCGAGGCAGAGAAACTCGACGCGAAGCCTCTTCCAGAGAATCTCTTCCACGAAAGCCTCGGCCTCCATCTCGGCCAGGCTCGGCGTAAAGGGGAGGGCGACCAGCAGATCCACGCCTAGCGACTTCAGGAGGCGTTCCTTGATAGGATAGGGGGTGATCAGCTTCGGGGCCCGATCCGGCTGGAGAACCTCCAGCGGATGGTTCACAAAGGTGAAGGCCGCCCCGGTCCCTCCATGCTCTCGGGCTCGCCCGACCACCGTACGAATGATTCGTTGGTGACCTGCGTGGACCCCGTCAAAGGTCCCGATCGCGGCGGCCACATGCGGAAGGGATTTTTCGCCCAGGTGTGCGATGTCCCGAATGATCTCCATCCCTCTAATGGCTCTCAGGAGACCTGAAGACCCGAACCGGCTGGAGGACGACCCGTCGAGGATCCATTCGGGTGAAATCGGCCCCGTCTACCATGGCAGTGGCCAGCGACAGGAGTTGACGCCGGAACCCCAGGACCCGGACCATCGTCCCCTTAACCACCTCGGGGGGAACGCTCACCACCTGTGCCGCGGCGACCGCCGAGCCATGGAGGATGAGGCGGGAGGCCTCTGGGAGGACCCGCACTGCCGGGAGATGGTCCAGAGCATCCTCTACCGAGATGAGTGGCTCCTGCCCCCTGCCCTCCGCGACGAGTGCCGCGAGTCCGTCGAGCGTCAGGGCATCCTTCAGCTCAAAGCGACCCGCCCGGACCCGGACCAGGCTGTACAGGTGCGCCCCACATCCCAGCATCTTCCCCAGATCGTCCGCGAGGGCTCGCGCATAGGTCCCTTTGCTGCAGCGCATCCAGAGCCCGACAAAAGGGGGGTCGAAGGAGGAGAGGCGGATGGTGTAAATGTGGACCGTGACCGGTTCCCGGGGAACGTCCTCACCGCGACGGGCAATCCTGTACAGCCGTTCTCCCCTCACCCGCTTCGCTGAGAAGAGAGGGGGGATCTGTTGGACCGCTCCCACGAAATGCCCCAGGGCCGCTTCCACCTCCTCCCGGGATACCCGAACCTCCGCCTCGTCAATGACCTTGCCATCGGCATCCTGTGTGTCGGTGGTCACCCCCAGGCGCACGACCATCTCATACTCTTTGTCGGCGGTCGTCAAGAACTGGGCAATCTTCGTGGCCCGGCCGACACAGATGGGGAGGATTCCGGTCCCTCGAGGGTCCAGGGTCCCGGTGTGTCCGACCTTGCGGACGTGGTAGAGCCGGCGCACGACGTCCACCACGTCGTGAGAGGTCATCCCAGCCGACTTGTTGATGTTGAGCACCCCGGAAATGTCCCTGGGTTCAGCCCTTCCCATCAGCGCGTTCATCTCCGATGCGTGTAACGACCCGACGGATTTCCCCGAGAATCCGCTCGCGGACCTCGGGGAGCGAGCCCATGACCGTGCAGCCTGCGGCGTTCTTGTGTCCTCCTCCCTGAAAGACCTTGGCCACGGCGGCGACATCCACCTTTCCCTTGGACCGGAGACTAATCCGCACCCCCTGCCCACCTTCCTCCGTAAAGAGCAGGGCAACCTTCACGCCCTTCACCGAACGGGGGTAGGTGATCAGATCCTCGAGCGCATCCCTGCCAACCCGCGCCCGCTCCAGGAGATCCCGCGTCACCTCGATCCAGGCCACCGCCCCATCGGGAGAGAGCTGCATCCTCGTGAGCAGGGTGCCCAACAGACGCAGCTCCTCGACATCGCGCTGATCAAACAGGAGCTCCGCCACTTCGTGGGGAACCGCGCCGGCCTCAATGAGCGCCGCCGCGATCCGCAGGGCCCGCGGCGTGGTGTTGGCATAGTGAAAGGAGCCGGTGTCGGTGAGAATCGCCACGTAGAGGTTGGTGGCCACCTCCCGCGACAGGGGGATCCCCATGGCCTCGATCAGGTGATAGATCATCTCGCCGGCGGCCGCCGCCTCTGGATCCACCCAGTTATAGGTTCCAAACTGGGTGTTGCTGATGTGATGGTCGATATTGATCACAAGGCTTCCGGGTGGCACGCCGTTGAGCAACCCCCCCACGCGCTTCGGGTCCGTGGCATCCACGGCGAGGTAGCAGTCAAACGGCCGGGGGAGCCGATCCGCCCGGATCACCTCCGCCGCGCCCGGCAAGGCGCGCAGGTTCTTGGGGACCGGGTCCGGATTGAAGGTGGCCACCTCCTTGCCCATGGACTTCAAGACGAGGTGGCACCCCAGCGCGGAGCCCAGGGTATCCCCCTCGGGACGGACATGCGAGAGGATGGCCACCGAGGCGCTCTGCTTCAGGGCCCTTACGATCTGCTCAAGATCCCTGCCCATCCGGCTCTTCCCCCGTCTCGAGGGACTTGAGGATCTCGTGGATCCGCAGGCCCCGCTCCAAGCTCTCGTCGATGCAGAAGGTCAGCTCCGGGATATAGCGGAGGCGCAGGCGTCGCCCGAGGGCGGCCCGGAGGTAGCTCCGGGCACTCTGCAACCCTTCCAGGGTCCGCTGTCGCTCCTCCCCGGTCTCGTGGGTGACGACATACACCCGGGCGTGGCGGAGGTCGTCGCTCACCTCGGCCTCGGTGATCGTCACGAATCCGATGCGCGGATCCTTGATCTCACGCAGGAGGAGATCGCTGAGCTCCTCTATCAACAGATCCCCGACTCGTGCCGACCGAGACACCACTCGCCCCGATGCGAGGTCTCTCCGCGTCACGGAGACCCGTCGCCGTGGACCACCACATCGATGGCGTAGTCCATCAAAAGCGCCAGCCCGTGCCCCTCGACACAATCGACCACCTTGCTGAGCATCTCATCCACCACCTTGGCCTCGTTGCTCACGCAAGCCACGGCCAGCGTCGCCCGCTGCCACTCCTCGAGATAGCCCACCTCGGCAATGGAGACGTTGAACCGGTTCCGCACCCGGTCCTTGATGCTGCGCAGGATCTGCCTCTTTTCCTTCAAGGAAGAGGTGTGAGGCATCCTGAGCTCCAGCTGGCACGTTCCCACGACCATCATCGTCTCCGGGTCAGCGCTCGCGGACGTCCGTGAACCGCCAGCCCACGATCAACTGTACACCGGTTGCAGCTTGGGGGCCACCGGAACCAACTCGTACGCCTCGATGACGTCCCCGATCTTGATGTCGCTGAAGTTCAGCAGACCGATGCCGCACTCATAGCCGTTTTGGACCTCGCGGACATCCTCCTTGAAGCGCCGGAGCGACGCAATCTTCCCTTGATGGACGACCCGGCCATCGCGGACGAGGCGCACGGCCGCATCCCGGAGCACCTTCCCCTCGCTGACAAAGCAGCCCGCGACCGTCCCGAACCGGGGGACGCCGAATGTGGCCCGGACCTCGGCCCGGCCCATGGGCCGTTCGGCAAACTGCGGCTCCAGCATCCCCTCCATCGCCTCCTTGATCTCGGCGACCGCATCGTAGATCACGTTGTAGAGCCGGATCTCCACCCCCGTCATCTCGGCCAATCGCTGAGCCTTCGGATCGGGCCGGACAGTAAAACCCAGGATGATGGCATTAGAGGCAGAGGCGAGCATCACATCCGACTCGCTGATCCCTCCCACGGCCGCGTGGATCACCTTGAGCTGGACCTCCAGGGCGCTCAGCCGCTCCAGAGACTCCCGAAGCGGCTCGATCGAGCCCTGGACATCCCCTTTCAGGAGCAGCCGAAGCTCCTTCACCTCGCCCTCCTTGATCCGCCGGTGGAGGTCCTCGAGCGTCAGTCGACGCTGGGCGGCAAAGGTGGTGTCCCGCTGCTGCTGCCGTCGGACCAAGGCCACCTGCCGGGCCTTTCGCTCATCGGCCACCACCGCCAGGGTGTCTCCCGCTGCCGGGACGCCGGAGAGGCCCAGGACCTCCACGGGGGTTGAGGGGCCGGCCTCCTGGACTTTCCGCCCCTTGTCGCTGATCAAGGCGCGGACCCGACCATGGATATTCCCTACCACGAAGACATCCCCAACCTTGAGGGTCCCCTTTTGCACCAGCACGGTGGCCACCGCCCCTCGGCCTCGGTCGAGCTTGGCCTCGATGGCGAGCCCCTTGGCCGGCTTAAAGGGGTTGGCCTTGAGTTCCATGATCTCCGCCTGGAGCAGGAGCATCTCCAAGAGATGCTCGATGCCCGTCCGCTTTTTCGCCGACACCTCCACAAAGATGGTTGGTCCTCCCCACTCCTCCGGGATGAGCCCGTGTTCGCTGAGTTGCTGCTTCACCCGGTTGGGGTCCGCGCCCGGTTTATCGATCTTGTTGATGGCCACCAGGATCGGCACCTTGGCATCCTTCGCATGGTTGATGGCCTCAATGGTCTGGGGCATCACCCCGTCATCGGCGGCCACCACCAACACCACCACGTCGGTCACGTGGGCCCCCCGAGCCCGCATCGCGGTGAAGGCTTCATGCCCCGGTGTGTCCAGGAAGACCACGCGGCCCCCGGGAAACTTCGTCCCGGGATCCGGAGGGAGCTCTACCTCGTAGGCACCGATATGCTGGGTGATGCCCCCCACCTCCTCGGCAATGACATTGGTCTTCCGAATGGCGTCGAGCAGAGAGGTCTTCCCGTGATCCACATGGCCCATGACGGTCACCACGGGTGGCCTGAAGCGCAGCTGGCTCGGGTCCTCGACCTCGGCCGCGGCCTCTTCCACCTCCTCAACCCGGGCCATCTCCACATCGAACCCGAGCGTGGCGGCGACCTGCTTGACCTGGTTGGGGCTCAGGTTCTGGTTCACGGTGGCCATGATCCCCATCTTCATCAGTTTTTTGATGATCTCACTGGGGCTCGTGGCCAGTTTCTCGCAGAGCTCCTTCACCGTGATCGTCTCCGGGATCTTGACCACCTTGGGAGCTGGGGGGCTCACAGGCGGCGTCACCTCGGGCGGCCTGGGCGGGGCCGCCGGAGGTACCACTGTCGGCTTTGCCGCCGCCGGAGTTGGCCGCTCGGCGACGGGGGCCGGCTTCGGCGCGACCGGCGGCTTCTTCTCCGTGATCGGGGGTCTCTTCTCCGCGACCGTGGCCGGCTTTTCCGCGACGGGAGACGCCGGGCGGGGTGCGTCAACACGGGGGCGCTCCGGATGCACCCGCGGTGCGGGCGGGGCCTCGCGCTTCGGGGCGGGAGGCGGGGTCTGTTGCTTGGGGGGTGCTGGAGCGGGCGCGGGCTTGACCGTCACTGTCCCCTTCTCCTCGGGAACGGGCGGCGGCGCGACCGGTTTCTTGCGAGCTTTCTCCTCGGCGGGGATGGCTTTCGCCTTCGGCCGCACCTCGGGCGCGGGCGTGGCTGGTGGGGGGGTGGGCTTCGGCGCCACCTTGGGCTCAGGACTCGGCTTCGTCTCGACAACCTCTTTGACCCGCTGCGCTGGCTTGGCCTTGGCAGGCGCCTCCGCCTTCGTCACCCGCTTGGGCACCTTTTCCTTGGGGGGCTCTCCCTTTGACAAGGCAGCCCGAGCCCTTCCCTCGTCCACCGAGCTACTGGCGCTCGTCACCGAGAATCCGCCCTTGGCCAGGCGTTCGGTGACCTCCTTGCTGGACAGGCCGAGCTCCTTCGCCAGCTCATGCACCCGTATCTTACCCACGTCTCCCACCTCCCCTCCCCCGCGCCTCTGCTCCGTCGAGCGCTTTCTCCTGGGTGCTCAACGGAATTCGATACCGTAGGCTCCGGAGGACGCCTTCGGCACACCCGCCGTCCAAGAGCCCAATCGCCCCGTGTGAAGGACCGCCGAACGCCGAGTGGAGATCTCCCGGGGAGAAGATCGTCACCACTGGGATCCCCCGCCTCTCTGCCTCGGCCTGGAACGCTGCTCCTGGGCCCGGGAAACTATCCCGACTTGAGAAGACCAGTCGAAGCCCGCCCCGCGCGAGGGTCTCCGCAACCGTGCTCACTCCCGTCACGACTCTTCTGGTCCTCCGGGCCACCCCCAGGATCCGGGTGATCCGTTGGAGAACTGCCTGATGGATCGCCTCGCGAAGCCTCTGAACACTCAACGGGCCGAGGTCACCCCCCAGCGCCTTTTGCAAGGCCTTCCGCGTGACGGCCCGCCCCAGGCAGGTGAGGTCGGGACAGATATACGCCCCCCGCCCCTCCCCCGGTTCGAGATGGACCTGGAGTCCCGCCGGACCGCGACTGAACCGAACCAGTTCCGCCTGCCCACGTCTGCGGCCACAACCGACGCAGGCCCGCTCGGGCGCATCTCTGCCGGCCATCGTGATCGCGCCTCCCATCTATTATTTGCTCTCCGGCTCGGCGGCCTTCTCGACAACCGGGACGTCCTCCGCCACCGTCGCCGAGCGGTCTGCCCCGAGGGCAGGACGGGCCAGGAGGTCTTGAATAGCTGCGAGGATCGTCGCGGCAGTCTTCGGCCCAATGCCCTTGACGGCCCTCAGGTCTTCACCCGAGGCCTGCTGGAGACGTTCCAGGGTGTTGAAGCCAGCGTCAACCAACCGCTCGACCATCTTGGGGCCGATCCCAGAGACCTGTGCCAGGCCTTCGACGGCCGCCCGGGCTCGCCTCGCCTTTTCCTCCGCCTCGCGAGCCAGCTCGGTGCGACTCTTGATGTCTACCTTCCGTCCGACCAATTTGGCCGCCAGACGGGCGTTCTGTCCTCGCCTCCCAATGGCGAGGGAGAGCTGCTCGTCCGCCACGATGACCTGGAGCGTGTGGCTCGCCTCATCGACCAGCACAGACGCTACCTCGGCAGGGGCGAGCGCATGCCGCACAAAATCGGCCGGGTTGTCCCGCCAGGGGATGATATCGATCTTCTCCCCCCCGAGCTCCCTCACGATGACCTGGACCCGCGAGCCCCGGTACCCGACGCACGCCCCCACGGGGTCGACATTGCTGTCCCGGGAGACGACGGCGATCTTGGCCCGTTCCCCCGGCTCCCGCGCCACCGCCTTGATCTCCACAATCCCCTCCGCGATCTCGGGGACCTCGACCTCAAAGAGCCGGAGCAACATCCCTGGATGGCTCCGCGAGACGAGGACGGTGGCCCCTCGGCTCCCCTTCTTGACCTCCACGATATAGGCCCGAATCCGGTCCCCGGCACGGTATTCCTCTCGAGGGAGCTGCTCCCGAGGAGGGAGGATTGCCTCGGCCTTGCCCACATTGACGATGACATTGTCGTTCACCACCCGCTGGACGACCCCGGTGATCAGTTCCCCCTCGCGGTTCTTGAAGCTGTGGTAGATGCTGTCTCGTTCCGCCTCCCGCACGCGCTGGATGATCACCTGCTTGGCCGTCTGGGCGGCGATCCGACCGAACCCGCGAGGTTGGATCTCGATTCGGAACTCGTCGCCGAGCTTGAGCTCGGGCTGTTGACCGCGGGCCTCCTCGAGCGCAATCTCACTCTGGGGATTGGTCACCTCCTCGACGACCGTTTTCACTGTGTACAGGACGAACCGCCCGGAGGCTTGATCGAAGTCGACCCGCAGATCCGACACCGCGCCCAGGGTCTTCCGAGAGGCGGACAAGATCGCCGCCCCCACGGCATCGATCAGCACCTCCCGATCGATCCCCTTTTCTCGTCCGATCTGCTCGATGACCTGGATCAGATTCATCCCTCTCCCTTCGCACGTCCAACGTCCAAGGTCCAAGCTCCACAGTCACGATGGATGACCGCCCTGACGTTGGACTTTGGACATCGGACTGCCGTCACAGTTCGACCTCAAGCCGGGCCTTGACGATCGCCTCGAGGGGGATCAGCAGCGTCGGTCCCTGTCCCTGCCGCAAGACCACCATGCCGTCCCGGCATCCCTCCAGCCGGCCATGAAACCGCTGCTGCCCGCCGATGGGAGCGCCAGTCTGAATCCGGGCGAGCCGCCCCGTGAATCGCGTGAAGTCCTGTACCGTCTTCAGCACGCGGTCGAGTCCCGGCGAGGAGACCTCCAAGGTATACGGATAGTCGATGACCCCTTCGACATCCAAGAGGTCAGACAGCTGCTCGCTCACCTCGCGGCAGTCCTCAACTGTGACCCCGCCCGGCTTGTCCAGCAAGAGGCGAAGCACCCAGCCCTGCCCCTCTCGACGAAAGACCACATCGACCAGTTCCATCCCCTGGCCCTCGACCACAGGGAGGATGAGGGATCGGACCCGCTCAATAACCAGGTCGATGCTCGCCATCCTTCCAGTCCCTGAAAATAAGAAAGTGGGCACGGGCCCACTTTCCCTATCTGTGTATACCATAGCGGCACGCAAGAGGCAAGGGAAAATTCCCCTCGTGCCGTTCCAACTCTCCCCACCCCGTAAAGGTGTCCGACGCCAATACCAGGAGGCTTGCTGGCTTCCTGCCGGTGTTGGAGGCAATAGCTTGGAACGGCACTAGTCCTCTTTTTTTTCTTCCTTTTTCGCCTCGGCCACCAGTTTATCCTGGATGTGGGCCGGAACCTCCTCGAAATGGGATAGCTCCATGGTGTAGTCTCCGCGGTCCCCGGTCAGGGAGCGCAGTTGGGTGGCGTACTCCAACATCTCCGCCAGCGGGACGAGCGCCTTGATAGCCTGGCTCTTCCCCTTGCCCTCGACCCCCAACACCCGCCCTCGCCGGGAATTGAGATCGCCGATCACGTCCCCGATGGCATCATCGGGCGCACTCACCTCCACCGCCATAATCGGCTCGAGGAGGATCGGGGTGGCCTGCTGCACTCCCTTCTTCACGGCGAGGGAGCCGGCGATCTTGAAGGACATCTCCGAAGAGTCCACCGTATGGTATGAGCCATCATAGAGACTGACCTTGACGTCGGTGATAGGATACCCGGCCAATATGCCCCCCTCCATCGCCTCCACGATCCCCTTCTCCACCGCCGGGATGTATTTCCTGGGGATCGCCCCCCCGACAACCTCGTTGACAAACTCGAAGCCCTTGCCGCGCGGCAGCGGCTCCACTTTGATCCAGCAGTCGCCGTACTGCCCGCGACCGCCCGTCTGTTTCTTGTACTTGCCCTGGACGGAGGCCATTCCCCGGATGGTCTCCTTGTAGGGGACCCGGGGGGTCTTCATGAAGACCTCCACCCCGAACTTGCGCTTCATCCGGTTGACAGCCACCTCGAGGTGCACCTTGCCCATGCCCGAGACGATGGTCTCCTTGGTCTGCCGGTCCCGGTCCAGCCTGAGGCTCGGGTCCTCTTCCAGGAGGCGGCTCAAGGCCCCGGACAGCTTTTCTTCATCTCCCTTCGACTTGGGAGCGACAGCATACGAGATCACGGGGATGGAGGCCGGAAGTGGCTGAAGCAGCAAGGGAGATTTTTCGTCACAGAGGGTGTCGCCTGTGCCGGTCTCCTTCAGCTTTACCACCGCCGCGATGTCTCCCGGGCCCACTTTGGTGACCGGGGTCTGTTGCCTCCCCCGAAGGAGGGAGAGTTGTCCGATCCGTTCCCTGACCCGCTTGGTCGCGTTATAGACACTGCTATCGGCGTTCAACTGACCCGCATACACCCGGAAGATGCTCATCTTGCCAGCGTACGGGTCGCTGACGGTCTTGAAGACGAAAGCCGTGAGGGGCTCGTCGAGCCGCGGGGCCCTCACGATCCGTTCGCCGGATCTGGCATCGCTCCCCTCCACCGCCGGGCGATCGAGGGGAGACGGGCCGCACTCGACGAAGAGATCGAGGAGCGGGTGTACGCCGATGTTCTTGGTCGCCGAGCCGCAGAGGACCGGGAAGAGGCGTCGGCCCGCGATAGCCCGCCGCAGGCCTTGCCGCAGGTCTTCAGTGGTCAGGCTGCCGCTGGCAAGATACTGCTCCAGCAGGGCATCGTCAGACTCGACCACCGCCTCGACGAGGGCGTGCTGGAGCTCCGCCGCCCGCACCTTCAGCTCGGACGGCACCTCCTCCTCCTTGAACTTTCCTGATCCGTCGGTCTGATACGTGTACGCCTTCATCGCCACGAGATCGACAACACCGCGGAATCTGGCCTCGGCCCCGATGGGAATCTGGACGACAATGGCTGCCGGGTGCAGGCTCTTCCGGATGTCCTCCAGGGCGCGAAAGAGGTCTGCCCGTTCCCGATCCATCCTGTTGACAAAGAAGAACACGGGGAGGCCGTACTCCTCGGCATATCCCCACACCTTTCCCGTCTGGACCTTGACCCCGTCCACCGCACTCACCAGGATCAGGGCCGCATCCACCACGCGCATGCAGATCCGGGTGTCGGTCAGGAAGTTGGAAAAACCGGGGGTGTCGATCAGATTGAACTTCACCCCCTTCCACTCGGTACAGGCAACCGCCGCACTGATGCTGATCCTCCGTTTGATTTCATCCTCGTCGAAGTCGGTGGTGGTATTCCCCTCCTCGATGCGCCCGAGGCGGCTCAACACCCCGGTGTCAAAAAGGATCGCCTCCGTCAAGGAGGTCTTCCCCTCCTGCGCGTGGCCCACGATCCCCACATTGCGGATCTGCGCCACTTCGGTCCCCTTCACGCGTTCCCCCTCACGGGCATGCCGGATCACCGTTGGCGAAAAACTTTTCCCGGATTGTACCTAGCACATCGCCCGTTCGGGTGTAAAGGGAAAAATCAAACCGCGTTTTCCTTGACGGGAGCAGGCGTCCCCGACGGCGTTATCCCCATCGCCGCGTGACGCCGCCCTGGGAGTAGCGGGAGAGGATGACAGCGTATGTCGTCGGATGGATGATGATCCGATGCTGCCGCAGCACAGAGAGAAACCAGAGGGGAAATGACTGCTTTGCTTGGCGTTGTGAGGAGATGGTAGGGGATTCTGTGGTTGTGCCAGGGTGTCGACCCGGAGGACCTATTTGTCTTGGCGAGACTTGGGATGAGAGGCTTGAGCCTCTGGAATCTTGAAATGGGCCAGGATCCTCTCGACCTCCTGGAGTCTCTGGCCGATGCCTTCCAGTCCCGCCACGATCATCTCCCCGCTTAACCCAGCCTTCACATTCCCCTGGACCGCGGTGAGCTCCTTGGCAGCCAGGGCCTGCTGTTCCATGATCTCCGCCAGGGCTGAGGTGGTCTTCTTGAAGTTGCCATCGAGAAGGGCCGCCAGTTCCTGGAGATCATCGTCACGCCGAACCCGGACAGAGAGCGGGAGATTTCCCTCCTTGCCCTTCCGCAGGATCTGCTCGATCCGGTAGATCTGACCGGCAAACTTGTGCGTGGCGACATAGCTCAGGAGGCAGGAGACGAACATGCTGATTACGAGCGCAAGCCAGATGCGGGCGTCCATCAGGGTGAAGACTTCACGCAAGGTTGTCGGGTGCTTGAGCTCGGGATCCGGTCCCATGAGGGCGAAGTTCAGCGGAAATAAGACCAGAAGGATCAGCGTGGCGCCAAAGAAGAACAGGGGAACCAGCGAGAGGAAGAAATACTTCTGCTGGATCGGGTGCACGTTAAACCTTCGACGCAGGACGGGAGCACGCTGCGGCATTTTGGTCTCCTTCGCTTCACGCAAGACGCCCAGGCGCGTCCAGAGAAGTCGCGGCCCGGTCTCCTCTCCCGTCTGCAACGGTCATGCCAAGCGTGACAGCCGAGACCCCCTCGAAGAGCTCCCCGGAGCGTGGACCCCGTCAGTCGCCGTCTCATTCTTGGTTCAGGTCTGCTCATAATACCTCATGAACCCTGATCCCCGGGAACGAGGCGAGGGATGGCTCACGCCCGGCAAAAGAAAAACCCCGAGATCTCAACGATCTCGGGGTTTCGTTTGTTAGCCGGGCTTACCGGGCGGCGGCCACCTGTTCCTTCTTCTTGTCCGCCTTGGCACCCTTGGCCGGTCCCGCCGCGGGCGGTTCGGCCCCTACCAGTTCGACGGCCGCCAGGGGCGCCCCATCCCCCATGCGATACTCAAGCTTGGTGATCCGAGTGTATCCCCCGTTTCGGTCCTGATACCGCTCCCCGATGGTCTCAAAGAGTTTCTTCAAGACCCGCTCATCCTGGATCACCTCAGCCGCCTGCCGACGGGCGTGGAGATCCTTGCGCTTGGCCAGCGTGATCATCCGCTCGGCAATCTTCCGCAGCTCCTTGGCCTTGGCCACGGTCGTGATGATCTTCTCGTAGAGCAGCAGCGACGCGGTCAGGCTGCGCAGGAGGGCCTCCCGGTGAGCTGAGGTGCGTCCGAGCTTCCGTTTCAGCTTTCGGTGCCGCATCTGGTCTCCCCGTTACCTGTCATCGGCCTTCTTCTTGGCCAACCAGGGACCGCCAGGAATGTCGTCCAGCCTCATCCCGAAACGGAGGTTCATTCCGGTCAGGATCTCTTTG
Organism: uncultured bacterium; assembly: GCA_964429865.1. Classification (GTDB taxonomy): domain Bacteria; phylum Methylomirabilota; class Methylomirabilia; order Methylomirabilales; family CSP1-5; genus CSP1-5. The sequence goes on along the minus strand of CAYSDK010000009.1, from coordinate 15,594 downwards.
ATCTCGTTCAAGGACTTACGGCCGAAATTCTTGGTCTTGAGCATCTCGGCCTCACTCTTCTGCACGAGCTGCCAGATGAATTGAATATTGGAGTTCTTGAGACAGTTGGCCGAACGGACAGACAGCTCGAGCTCTTCCACGGGCCGGGTGAGGCCCTCGACCACCCGGTCCGTCTCCGCATCCACCACTCGCTCCTGCTCTTCCGGCTCGTCGTCGAACGTGCTGAAGATGCTGAGGTGGTCCTTGAGAATCCGGGCCGCCTGAACCACCGCTTCTTGCGGGAGGATACTTCCGTCCGTCCGGACCTCGAGGATCAGCTTGTTGTAATCCGTGGCGTGACCTACCCGCGTATCCTCCACCTCGTAGTTGACCCGGACGATGGGGGAGAAGACCGAATCCACGGCGATCACGTCCACCGGCTGATTCTCTCGCTTGTTCCGCTCCGCAGGGACGTAGCCACGCCCTTTCCCCACCTCGAGTTCCATCTCCAACTTGCCATCCTTGTCGAGCGTGGTGATATAGAGGTCGGGGTTCAGGACCTCGACATCGGCGTCGGTCACAATCTGGGAGGCCCGGATTTCGCCCGGGCCGCTCGCCTTGAGCTGCAGGGTCTTGGGGCCCTCCCCCGCCATCCTGACCCGCAGGGCCTTCACATTCAGGATGAGATCGGTCACGTCCTCCTTGACGCCGGGGATGGTGGAGAACTCATGATAGACGCCGGCGATCCGGACCGAGGTCACTGCGGCGCCCTCGATCGAGGAGAGGAGGATCCGACGGAGGGAATTACCCAGGGTCTGGCCGTATCCCCGCTCCAACGGCTCGGCGACGAACTTGCCATACGTGCTGGTCAAGGTTTCGAGCTCACACTCCAGGCGCTTCGGCTTGTGGAAGCCTTTCACTCTCTGCAACATCAACGCCAACCTCCGTGTCCCCGTCCCCCGGGGGACTTCGGGCCGCTATTTGGAATACAGGGCCACCACCAACTGCTCTTGGACCGGAATGACCATATCCTCCCGAGCAGGCAGGGCTCGCACGGCACCCCGCATGGCCTGGGCATCCAGCTCGAGCCAGGCAGGAAACCCCCGCTTCTTCACACCCTCCAGGGCCCCCTTGATCGCGAGGAGCTCCCGACTCTTTTCCGCAACCTGGATGTGATCCCCGGAGTCGACGAGGTAGGACGGGATGTCCACCCTGCGGCCATTCACGAGGAAGTGCCCGTGCGTCACCATCTGTCTGGCCTCAGCCCGAGACGAGGCAAAGCCGAGACGGTAGACCACATTCTCCAGCCGCCGCTCCAAGAACCGGAGGAGGTTCTCGCCGGTGATGCCCTTCTGTTGCTCGGCCATACGGAAGTAGTTCCGGAACTGCCGCTCTAGGATGCCGTAGATCCGCTTCATCTTCTGCTTTTCCCGGAGCTGAAGCCCGTAGTTCGTCAGCTTCACGCGACGGCGCTGTCCGTGCGCTCCGGGGGGATAGTTCCGCTTCTCAATGGCACACTTGGAGCTGAAGCAACGGTCCCCTTTCAGGAAGAGCTTCAACCCTTCACGCCGGCACAGCTTACAGACGGAACCGGTATATCTCGCCACGGTCGCGACTCCTCCCCCTTAGACCCGGCGACGCTTCGGCGGACGACAGCCATTGTGCGGGATGGGGGTCACATCTTTGATGGCCGTGACCTCGAGTCCCGCCGCCTGCAGCGCCCGGATGGCCGCCTCACGACCAGCCCCGGGGCCCCTCACATAGACCTTGACCTCTCTCATCCCGTGGGCCATGGCCTTCTGGGCCGCGTTTCCTGCGGCAGTCTGCGCAGCAAAGGGGGTGCTCTTGCGTGACCCCTTGAAGCCCACACTGCCGGCGCTCGACCAGCTCACCACGTTCCCCCGGGTATCGGTAATGCTGATGATGGTGTTATTGAAGGTCGCCTGGACATGGGCGATCCCCTGGACGATGTTCTTGGCCTCCTTCTTGGGCCCCGGCCGCGGTCCCCCGCGGCGCCGCTCGGTCGTCATGACTCTCCCCCTTACGTCTTCCGCCGGGCCCCCACCGTCCTCCGGCGCGGCCCCTTGCGGGTCCTTGCATTGGTGTGGGTGCGCTGGCCGCGCACCGGGAGCCCCCGCCGATGCCTCATGCCCCGGTAGCTGCCGATGTCGATCAGGCGCTTGATGTTCATACTCCCATCCCGGCGCAGGTCCCCTTCGACCCGGAACTGCCCCTCGATCACTCGGCGGAGTTGGTTGACCTCGTCCTCGGTCAGGTTCTTTACCCGAATATCCGGGCTGACGTTGGCCTCACTGAGGATCTTCTGCGAGGCCGAACGCCCGATCCCATAGATATACGTGAGGGCCACCTCCAGCCGTTTCTCGCGGGGAAGATCTACACCCGCAATGCGCGCCATGTTCCCTCCATGCTGTCAGCTGTCAGCTATCAGCAGTCAGCAATGGGCTTCGAAAATGCTGACAGCCGACTGCGGACGGCTGGCTGCTGTGACTAGCCTTGCCGCTGCTTGTGCCGCGGGTTCTCGCAGACGATCCGCACAACCCCCTTGCGTTTGATCACCTTGCACTTCTCGCAGATCGGTTTCACCGACGCCCGCACTTTCAATACAGCCTCCAGCAGTCAGCTATCAGGCGTCAGCAATCAGCCGAGGCCCCTCAGAGCTGACCGCTGACTGCGGACTGCTGACAGCTACTTATAGCGATAGATAATGCGACCCCGGTTCAGGTCGTAGGGACTCAGCTCCACAATCACCCTATCCCCCGGAAGGATGCGGATGAAATGCATCCGCATCTTCCCCGAGATGTGGGCCAGCACCTTGTGGCCCGTCTCGAGCTCCACCCGAAACATGGCGTTCGGGAGGGGCTCCACGACGGTCCCCTCGACCTCGATCGCCTCTTCCTTCTTGGTCTGTCTCGTGTCCTTCTTCGCCATTTACCTGCTACCAGCCTTCCCCCGAATCGGCACGGGTGAGAACCTCGGGACCCTTTTCGGTGATGGCGACCGTGTGCTCGAAGTGGGCGGACAGGGAACGATCCTGACTCACGGCCGTCCACTGATCCTCGAGGATGGCCACCTCAGGGGTCCCGGCGTTGACCATCGGTTCAATGGCCAGCACCATCCCGGGCCTGAGCACGGGCCCCCGATCCGGGGGGCCAAAGTTCGGGATCTGGGGCTCTTCGTGCAGGGCCCGCCCAATCCCATGCCCGACAAAGACCCGAACCACGGAGAAGCCATGAGACTCCACATGGCTCTGAATCGCGTGGGAGATATCGGTCAGGCGGCGACCCGGCACGGCCTGCGCGATCCCGCGGTGCAACGCCTCCTGGGTGACCTGCAGGAGTCGCCGCGCCTCGGGAGAGATCTCCCCTACCGGGACGGTAAGCGCCGCATCGCCATAATACCCGTCCATAATCGCCCCTAGATCCAGGCTGAGGATATCTCCCTCCTGAAGCCGTCGCTCCGCGGGGAGCCCGTGGACCACCTCCTCGTTCACCGAGGTACACAGCGTGAAGGGATAGCCCCGGTACCCCTTGAAGGCGGGCCGCGCTCCCCGGTCACGGAGAAACACCTCGGCGAAGCGATCCAGCTCGAGCGTTTTTACCCCGGGTTGGCTCTCGTCCCGGAGGGCCAACAGGGCCTCGGCAACAATCCGACTCGCCCGTCCTATGCGTTCAACCTCCCACGGGGCCTTGTACTCGATCGGACTGTGGAGCGGCAGTCTGACCGACTCACCCTTCGAGTGCCCTCGAGACTCGCGCAAGGACCTCACCCGCCTCTCCCAGCCCATTCACCGTCTTTAGTAGTCCTTGGTTCTGATAGTAACCGATCAGGGGCTCCGTCTCCTTGCGATAGACCTGGAGGCGACGACGGATCGTTTCCTCCCTGTCATCCTCCCGCTGGATGAGGCGCCCGCCGCACTTATCGCAGATTCCCTCCACGCGGGGGGGATGGGACTCCACGTGAAAGGGCTCACCACAGGCCGGGCACGTTCGGCGTCCGGACAGGCGCTTGACAAGCTCCTCCTCCCTCACCTCCAGGCTCACAACCCTGGGCAGCGGAGCCCCGAGCTTTTTGAGCATTCGGGTCAGGGCCTCGGCCTGCGCCACGGTTCGGGGAAACCCATCGAGGAGATACCCCTTCCGGCAATTGGGTTCGCCCAGGCGATCGCGGACGATGCCGATCACGACCTCGTCGGGGACCAGCGCACCCCGGTCCATATAGGTCCTGGCCTCCTTGCCGAGCGGAGTCCCGGCCGCCACAGCGGCTCGGAGGATATCCCCGGTCGACACCTGGGGAACCCCATATCGTTCGGTGAGCATCTTAGCCTGCGTCCCCTTCCCGGCCCCAGGAGGTCCCAAGAGAATCGCCTGCATTCCCAACCTTTCAAGATAACGGAAATCGCACCCACATTCAAGCGTCAGAAGGCCCGTCCCTTGATCTTCCCCTTTTTGAGGAAGCCTTCATAGTGGCGCATGAGGAGATGGGCCTCGATCTGTTGCGCGGTGTCCAGGGCGACTCCGACCACGATGAGCAGGGAGGTCCCGCCAAAGAAGAAGGGGACATTTGACCAGAGGATCAGGACCTCCGGAAAAATGGAGATCAGCGCCAGGTACACGGCTCCGACAAAGGTAATGCGGTCGAGCACCCGTTCGATGAACTCCGACGTCTTGGCGCCTGGGCGGATCCCGGGCACGAAGCCGCCGTACTTCTTGAGATTCTCCGCCACATCGGCAGGGTTGAAGATGATCGCGGTGTAAAAATAGGTGAAGAAGACGATGCTCCCCCCATAGAGCAGGAAGTAGGTGAGGGTCCCCGGCGACAGGACCTGCGCCACCCACTCCATCCAGGGATGGGTAACGAATCGGGCCACGGTGGGAGGCAACACGACAATGGACGCGGCGAAGATGACCGGGATCACCCCGGCGGTGTTGACCCGCAGGGGGATATGGGTCGCCTGTCCCCCGTACACCTTCCGGCCGACGACCCGTTTGGCATACTGGACCGGGATCGGCCGCTGGCCCAATGTCATCACGACCACCCCCGCCACCACGAGGACCATCACCACCACGATGAAGAGGAGGACGTAGGCCTTCAACTCGCCGGTCGTCAGGAGCTGGTAGGAGTTGAACATCGCCTCGGGAAGGTTCACGATGATGCCCGCAAAGATGAGGAGCGAGATGCCGTTGCCGATCCCCCGCTCCGAAATCTGCTCTCCCATCCACATGAGGAGGACGCTGCCGCCGGTCAGGGTGAGGGTAGCCATGATGCGGAAGCCCCAGCCGGGATTCGGCACCACGATCTGGCCGCCCTCCATAACCCCCTCCAGACCGATGGAAATGCCCATCCCTTGAATCAGGGCGATGAGGATCGTGCCAAACCGGGTGTACTGGGTAATCTTCTTGCGTCCCTCGGCCCCCTCCTTTTGGAGCCGCTCGATGGCTGGAACCACCACCGCCAGGAGTTGCAGAATGATCGAGGCATCGATATACGGCATGATCCCCAGGGCGAAGATGCTGGCCCGTCGTAACGCCCCGCCGGCGAAGAGATCGAAGAAGCCGAAGAGCGTGCCGGCCGCCCGGGAGAAGACCTCGCCCAGCACCGCGGCGTCGATGCCGGGGGTGGGGATATGGGCCCCTAAGCGGTAGACGATCAGGACCACGCAGGTGAAGAGGATTCGCCTCTTGAGTTCAGGGACCTTGAAGATGTTGACGACCTCGCTCATCGGTCTTCGATCACCTCAGCCGCCCCACCTGCGGCGCGAATCTTCCGGAGGGCCGCCTGCGAAAAATGGTGCGCCGCCACCGTAAGGGGATGCGAAAGCTCCCCATCCCCCAGCACCTTCACCCCGTCCTTTACGGCCTTGATGAGACCCCGTTGCAGCAGGAGCAGGGGAGTCACGGGTGTCCCGGCCTCGATGCGATCCAGGTCCCGCAGATTGACGATGGCATACTCTTTTCGAAAGGGATTCCGAAAACCGCGCTTGGGCAGGCGACGGCTGAGCGGCATCTGGCCTCCCTCAAACCAGGAGGGAATGCTCGCGCCCGCCCGGGCCTTCTGCCCCTTGTCACCCCGGCCAGAGGTCTGCCCGTGCCCCGACCCTGGGCCGCGACCGACCCGCTTGCGCCGCTTGCGCGAGCCCACAGCCGGCTGAAGACCGTGAAGCCTCACCGGGCCCCCCACGCTAGCCATCCGTTGCCTCACGTGTCCCTTCCTCTTTCCGGCCCCGAAGCCGGCCGACCTCATCGGGCGAGCGAAGATCCCGAATACCGGCCATGGTAGCCTTCGCCACATTGTGCGGATTGCTGCTTCCGAGAGACTTCGCCAGCACGTTTTGGACACCGGCCGCCTCGAAGATCGCCCGTGCGGCGCCACCCGCCACGATCCCGGTCCCCTCTGCCGCCGGCTTCATCAAGACCTGCCCCGCCCCATACCTCCCGAGGATCTGATGAGGGATGGTCTTTCCACGTAGCGGCACCTTGATCAGACCCTTCTTGGCCGCCTCGATCCCCTTGCGGATCGCCTCGGGAACCTCGTGCGCCTTCCCCAGGCCGAGCCCCACATGCCCCGCCTGATCCCCCACCGCCACCAGGGCGCTGAAGCTAAACCGGCGGCCACCCTTGACCACCTTCGCCACCCGGTTGATATGGATGACCCGCTCGGTCAGGTTCAGCGTCTGGGGATCGATCTGCTCCGCCGCCACGATTTCCTCCGCTAA
>CAYSDK010000009.1:6406-8782 GCA_964429865.1 uncultured bacterium | reverse complement strand
CTAAAAGCTCAGCCCTTTTCCCCGGGCCCCGGTCGCCAACGCCTTGACCCGCCCGTGAAATTTGTACCCGCCTCGGTCAAAGACGACCCGCCGAATCTCGCCCTTGAGCGCCTTCTCCGCCAGGATCTCCCCTACCACCTTGGCGGTATCGGCCTTCGCCCCCTTCACGCCCCGGACCTTGCATTCCGGGGAGAGGCTCGAGGCGGCCACCAGTGTCCGCCCGTCCAGATCGTTGATAATCTGCGCATAGATATGCCGACGCGACTTGAAGACCGACAGCCGAGGCTGCTCGGGCACCCCGAAAACCTTCTTCCGCACACGCCGGTGCCTCCGCTCCCGGCCACGGCGCTTCGCATCCCAAGCAATGACGCTCATGCCTTCGCTCCGGCCTTTCCGGCCTTTCCCGCCTTCCGGCGAATCCGCTCGTCCACATACTTGACGCCCTTCCCCTTGTAAGGCTCGGGGAGCCGGAAGCTTCGGATCTTGGCGGCGACCGCCCCCACGAGCTGCCTGTCAATCCCCGAAAGGGTGATCAGCGTCTGATGCTCCACGGTCGCCTGAATGTCGGGGGGCAGGACGTAGACCACGGGGTTCGAGTACCCGAGGCTCAACGTGAGCACCTGACCCTGGACGGCCACGCGGTACCCTACACCGCTGAGCTCGAGCTTCTTCTGAAATCCCTCGGTCACGCCTCGGATCATATTCGCGATCAGGGCTCGCGTCAGGCCGTGCAACGCCCGGTGAGATCTCTGATCGGTCGGACGCTCGCAGACGACCTTTCCATCTTCGACTCCAACGCGGATGGTGGGGTGTACCTCCAGCGCAAGCTTCCCTTTGGGCCCCCGGACCTCCACCACCCCCTTGTTCACGGAGACCTGAACATTCCCGGGGACACCAATCGGCAATCGACCAATCCGCGACATCGCCTTACCTCACAGTGCTGTCAAGGTGTCCGATGTCCGAAGTCTACTGGTAAAACAGCCCCTCCTGGGGATTTCTTGCCTATTGACCTCGGACGTCGGACCACGGACGTCGGACGTTCTTACCAGACGTGGCAGAGGACCTCGCCCCCCACTCCCTGCCTCCGCGCCTCCCGATCGGTCATGACCCCCTGAGAGGTCGAGACGATCGCGATCCCCAGGCCGCTGAGGACCCGAGGGAGCTTGCGCGCTCCGGTGTACACTCGCAGTCCCGGCTTACTGGTCCGGACAATTCCCCGGAGAACCCGCTCATTACCAGGGCCGTACCTGAGAGTCACGCGCAGGATCCCCTGCCTCTGGTCATCGATGACCTTGTAGTCGCTGACGAACCCCTCATCCTTCAGGACGCGCATGATCTCCACCTTCAGCCCCGAGGAGGGGATATCTACCTTCTCATGTCCCGCGGTATTGGCGTTCCGAAGGCGCGTCAACGCGTCCGCAATGGGGTCGGTCAACACTGTTCAACTCCGTTCATGGTTGATGGTTCATGGTTCACGGCACCCTCTGCACTTTCTGCACCTTCTGTACCTTCTGCACTGTCTGCACTCCCTGTACTCTGAACTTACCAGCTCGCCTTGGTCACACCAGGAATCTCCCCCCGGAGGGCCAACATGCGGAAGCAGATCCGGCACATGGCAAATCGCCGGAGATAGCCGCGCGGTCGGCCGCAGAGCCGGCACCGGTGATACCCCCGGACCCGAAACTTCGGCTTCTGCTGCGCTTTCAAGACGAGGGCCTTTTTTGCCACGATCCTCCCCCTCAGGACCGAAAGGGAAATCCCACGTGCTCGAGCAGGGCCTTCGCTTCTTCGTCGTTCCGCGCGGTGGTTTGGATACAGATATCCATCCCCCGCACCATATCGACCTTGTCGTATTTCACCTCGGGAAAGATGAGCTGCTCCTTGACCCCGAGCGCATAATTCCCGCGACCATCGAAGGAATGCGGAGAGACCCCTCGAAAGTCCCGGATCCTCGGGAGGGCGATATTGAGAAATCGGTCCAGGAACTCGTACATCCGGTCCCCCCGCAGCGTCACCTTGCAGCCGATCGGCATTCCGGCCCGGAGCTTGAAGCTTGCCTCGGACTTCTTAGCCCGCGTGATGATCGGCCGCTGTCCCGAGATCGCCGCCAGCTCCTCGACCGCATTGTCGATGATCTTGACATTCGCCACTGCCTCCCCCAGTCCCATGTTGATCACGACCTTTTCCAGGCGAGGAACCTGAAGGACGTTCCTGTAGCCGAACCGCTTCATGAGGGCGGGCACCATCTGCTGGCGATACCGCTCCCGGAGGCGGGCCGGCGTCTTGGGGACGGCAGGCTTCGGCTCCGATGCCGGAGCCTTTTCGGCCTTCTTTTTCCCCTTCTCCTTCTCCTTCCCCTTCTCCTTCCCCTTCTCC
>CAYSDK010000009.1:0-6306 GCA_964429865.1 uncultured bacterium | reverse complement strand
CCTTCTCCTTCCCCTTCTCCTTCCCCTTCTCCGCCATCTTAGTCTACAGCCTCCCCGCACTGCTTGCAGACGCGAACCTTCCGTCCGTCGGCGAGGAAGCTGTGCCCGGTTCGGACCGGCCGGTCACACCGTGAGCACACGACCATCACATTGGAGACGTGCAGCGGCGCTTCCTTCTCGACGATCCCCCCGTGCGGGGTCTTCCCTCCCGGACGGGTGTGGCGCTTGATGATATTGATCTTCTCGATCACCACAGCGCTTCGCTTCCGGATGACCCTGAGGACCTTCCCCCGCTTCCCTCGTTCCTTTCCGGCGATGACCATGACCAGGTCATTCTTGTGGACCGGAAACGCCCTGCGGACCGCCATGTCGCCCCTTCCCCCTTCGGTGGGCTCACCCGAGACCCCTTCAGACGACCTCCGGGGCTAGGGAGATAATCTTCATAAACTGCTTTTCCCGAAGCTCCCGGGCAACGGGGCCAAAGATCCGGGTCCCCACCGGATTGTTCTGTTCGTTGATGAGGACCGCTGCATTCCGGTCGAACTTGATATAGGAGCCGTCGGGACGCCGGAGTTCCTTGGCCGTCCGCACCACCACCGCCCGGACCACGTCCCCCTTCTTGACCGATCCCTCGGGGATAGCCTCCTTGACGTTCGCCACGATCACATCCCCGATCCGCCCATAGCGCTTTGCCGAACCGCCGAGGACCTTGATCACCGAGATCCGCTTGGCCCCGGAGTTATCCGCCACATCCAAGATGGTCCTGAGCCCGACCATGACCTTTCACCATCATCATAAGAAGTCGACAGCGTGAAACCCACCCTGGAACACAGCGGGTGGCGCCACCGGCGAGCCGGCGAGGGAAGCAGCCACGCCGTCAACCCCTCACACGGCCTTTTGAACGACCTCGACGACCCGCCACCGCTTGTCTCGACTCAAGGGACGGGTCTCCATGACCCTGACCCGGTCCCCCACCCGGCATTTCTGCTCTTCGTCGTGGGCCTTGACCTTGGTCCGTCGGCGGACCAATTTATTATATTGCCGATGCCGGAAGAATCGCTCCACGGAGACCACGACGGTTTTCTGCATCCGGTCGCTAAGCACGGTCCCCACAAACACCTTCCGCCGGCCGCCCCGTTCCACGTTAGCTCGCCTCCCTGCTGCCCGCACCCTGCTCTGCCTTCCGCTCCCGAAGGATGGTCTCGACCCGGGCGATGTTCCGGCGGAGCTGGCGAAGGCGGACAGGGTTTTCCAGTTGCGCGACGGCCTTCCGCATTTTCAACCGGAAGAGATCCTCTCGCAGATCACCCCGCTTCTGCTGGAGCTCCTCAATGTTGAGTTCCCGAAGCTCCTTGGCCTTCATCGTCCCCCCGCCTCCTTCGACCGCATCACGAACTTGGTGGCGATGGACAGCTTGTGCGCCGCGAGACGCATGGCCTCCCGGGCCTCAGTCTCGGTGACCCCCTCCATCTCGTACAGGATCCGGCCCGGCTTCACCACCGCAACCCAGCCCTCTACCGCACCCTTGCCCTTTCCCATCCGCGTCTCGGCTGGCTTCTTGGTAACCGGTTTGTCGGGGAAGATGCGGATCCACACCTTTCCACCCCGCTTGACATACCGGGTGATGGACCGCCGCGCCGCCTCGATCTCACGATTGGTGACCCAAGCGGGCTCCAGAGCCTTGAGGCCGTACTCGCCAAACAGCAGCGCCGTCCCCCCCTTGGCCACCCCGCGCATCCGCCCCCGCTGCTGCTTGCGGTATTTGGTCTTCTTGGGCATCAACATAGACGATCCCTACTCGGCAGCCGCAGCCTATCTCCGCCGCCGCTCCCTCACCTCGGGGACTGGCTCCGGGCGCTTATCCGCAAACGCTGCGCCCGTCTCGGGCAGGACCTCGCCGTGAAAGATCCACGCTTTCACCCCGATCCTCCCGTATGTCGTTCGCGCCTCGGCCAGGCCGAAATCGATATCGGCTCGCAAGGTGTGCAGCGGCACCCGCCCTTCTCGATACCATTCGGTTCGAGCGATCTCGCCCCCCCCCAGCCGCCCCGAGACCATGACCTTGATCCCCTGAGCCCCCAACCGCAAGGACGACTGCACCGCCTTCTTCATGACCCGCCGGAAGGCGACCCGTCTCTCCAGTTGGGCCGCAATGTTCTCCGCCACCAACTGCGCGTCCGTTTCTGCCTTGCGGACCTCGGTGATGTCGAGTTGGACCTCCTTCCGGGTCATGGCCGCCAGCTCCTGGCGGAGCTTGTCGACCTCGGCGCCCTTCCTGCCGATGATGATCCCGGGCCGGGACGCGTGCACGATGATCCGGAGTTGATTGGCCTTGCGCTCGAACTCAATGCGAGAGATGCCGGCGTGGTAGAGCCGCTCCTTGAGGTACCGGCGGATCTTGAGATCCTCGTGGAGCTGATCGGCATACGATCGGGACGCGAACCAGCGCGACTTCCAGCTCTTGATGTATCCCAAACGAAACCCCGTGGGGTGCACCTTCTGACCCATTGCGATTCCCCTCGCTACGACGCCGGACGTTCTTCGAGGACGATGGTAATATGGCTCGTCCGTTTCCGGATCGGGGTGGCCCTGCCCATGGCCCTCGGGGTAAACCGCTTCCACGGGGGGCCCTCATTGACAAAGGCCGCCTTTACATACAGACGATCCACGTCCCTGACCCCGTCGTTATGCTGCGCATTGGCCATGGCCGACCGGAGCACCTTCCCGATAACCCGGGCCGCCCGCTTCGGCGTGAACCGGATGATGGTCACCGCCTCCTGCACATCCCGGCCCCGGATCAGATCGATGACCAATCGGGCCTTCCGGGGTGGCACCCTGACAAACCTGAGGATCGCCCGCGTCTCCATGGCCTCTCCCGCCCGCGGCTCCTTCGTTACTTGAGAGCGGTGGATTTCGCCGTGGGTCCGCTGTGCGCCCGGAACGTCCGGGTGGCCGCGAACTCACCCAGCTTGTGGCCGACCATATTCTCGGTCACGTAGATGGGAATGAATTTCTTCCCGTTATGCACTGCCAGTGTGTGTCCCACGAACTCCGGGGTGATGGTGGATCGCCGCGACCAGGTCTTGATGACCTTGCGATCATGGCTCCGATTCATCTCTTCGATCTTCTGGGTCAACTTCGGATCGACGTACGGCCCCTTCTTCAGCGATCGCCCCATCTTCTCACCTCTAGCTGTCGGCCATCAGCGGTCAGCTGTCAGCAGTCAGAGACATGAGACCGGAGACGGGAGACCCCAGACCCTAGTCTCACGTCTCCAGTCTCTAGTCTAGTACTCCCCGGCTGGCAGCCGACTGCTGACTGCTGCTTCATTTTTTGCGCCGGGCGACGATCTCGCGGTCAGACCGCTTTCCCTTCTTCCGCGTCTTGTACCCCTTGGTCGGTTTGCCCCAGGGAGTGCACGGATGTCGTCCCCCCGCACTCTTCCCCTCACCACCCCCCAGCGGATGATCGTGGGGGTTCATGGCCACCCCCCGGACCGATGGTCGGATCCCGAGCCAGCGGGAGCGGCCCGCCTTGCCCACCGAGACATTTTCGTGCTCGATATTACCCACCTGGCCGAGGGTCCCCATGCAATCGACGTCGACCTTCCGCACCTCTCCCGACGGCAGCTTGAGCAGGGCGCGATCGCCCTCCTTCGCCACCAGTTGAGCCGAGGCCCCGGCGCTTCGACAGAGCTGTGCCCCTTTGCCTTTCCAGAGCTCGATGTTGTGGACCACCGACCCCACGGGGATCTGCCTGAGGGGAAGGGCATTGCCCGGGTTGAGCTCTGCCTGGGGGCCCGACATGATCTCCGCCCCGATCTGGAGTCCCTCGGGGGAGAGGATGTAACGCTTCTCGCCATCGGCGTAGCGGAGCAGCGCGATCCGTGCCGACCGATTCGGATCGTACTCGATGCTCACAACGGTCGCCGGCACGCCCATCTTCTCCCGCTTGAAGTCGACGAGACGGTACCTGCGCTTGTGTCCACCCCCCTTGTGACGGGTCGTAATCCGCCCCTGGGCATTCCGCCCGCCCGTCTTCCGGAGGGGAGCGAACAACCCCTTGGGGGCTCGCGTCTCGCTGAGCCCCTCAAAGGTGGATACCGACTGGAAGCGACGGCCCGGTGAGGTCGGTTTGTAGCTCTTGATTCCCATCTTATCCGCTCTCAGCAGCTAGGAGGCCATTGCGTTCCAGCGTCCTAGCATGCCAGCATCCCCGCCGATTAGGCGCCTTCGAAGAACTCGATGCTGTGCCCCTCCTTCAGGGTGACAATGGCTTTTTTCCAATCGGGCGTGCGCCCCGAAAAACGGCCCACGCGCTTCACCCTCCCTCGCATGGCCACGGTGTGGACGGCCGCGACCTTCACGTTGAAGAGGACCTCCACCGCCCTCTTGACCTCAATCTTGTTCGCCCGCCGATCCACCTCAAAGCAATACTTGTTCTGCTCCTTCAGTGCCGTTCCCTTCTCGGTGACGGTGGGGCGGCGGATGACCTCATGCGGTTCCCTCATGGCGTGAGCGCCTCCTCGACCTTCACAAGTGCCTCTCGGGTAAACAGGATGACGTCAGCACCGAGCACATCCGAGACGTTCACGCCACGGGCAGGGAGGACCTTCACCCCCGAGAGGTTCCGGGCAGATTTCTCCACCGCCTCCTCCCTCTGCGGCGTCACCACCAAGACCTTGCCAGTCAGGCCCAAACCTCGCAGGAGCCCCTGGAAGCTCTTCGTGCTCGGGCGATCCATGCTCAAGTCCTCCAAGACCTGGACCTCTCGGGCCGCGACCTTGGCAGAGAGAGCGCCGCGGAGGGCCTCCCGGCGCACGCCCCGGGGCAAGTGGAAGCTCCAATCCTTGGGCTTCGGACCGTGGATGGTCCCCCCGTGCCGCCAGAGCGGTGAGCGGTTGCTCCCGGCGCGCGCCCGGCCGGTTCCCTTCTGACGCCACGGCTTCCTCCCACCCCCGGAGACCTCAGCACGCCCTTTGCTCGAGGCGGTGCCCCGTCGCTGTCTCGTCCGCTGCCAGCGGACGGCCTCGTGGAGCAGGTGTCCCTTCACCGGCGCCTCAAAAACGACCGGTGACAGGGTCACCTCATCCACCTTTTCATTCTGGGCGTTCACGACATCGAGGGTCCGAGACATCGCGCCTCCCGCTCAGCTCTCATTCCTGTTTCGCTCTCTTTGCGTCGGACGCTTTGGCTTGGCTTCCCACACCGGTGCCTTTGCCCGTCTTCCGCACGGCGAGGAGTCCACCCTGAGGCCCGGGGACGGCACCCCGAATCAACAGGAGGTTTCGACTGGGATCGCTCCGCACGACTCGGAGTCCCCGGATGGTCACCCGTGCCCCTCCCATTCGTCCAGGCATATGGTGTCCCTTGAAGACCCGGGAGGGAAAGGAGGAGGCGCCGATCGATCCCGGGGCGCGGTAGAACATCGACCCGTGAGTCTTGGGGCCACCGCGATAGCCCCAGCGTTTCACTCCTCCCTGAAATCCCCGCCCCTTTGACGTTCCGGTGACCACCACCTCCTCGCCTTCGGCAAAGAGGCTCACCGTCAGGGTTTGGCCCACTCCGTACTCTGTCGCTGAATGAAGCCGCATCTCTTCCAGATGCCGCATGGGGGCAACCTGGGCCTTGGCGAAGTGCCCGGCAAGCGGCTTGGAGACGTGTCTCGGCTTCTTCGAAAGGTAGGCGACCTGGACCGCTTCGTAGCCGTCTTTGGCCACCGTCTTTTTTTGCACGATGATACACGGGCCGGCCTCTACGACCGTGACGGGAATCACCCGGCCCGCCCCATCGAAGACCTGGGTCATCCCTACCTTTCGACCGAGAAGTCCGATTCCCATCCGCATGATCAATGTCCGATGTCCGAAGTCCGATGTCCGCGGTCCGAAGTCATCGCCGTTTCCTGGGTCGACATCGGACGCCGGACGCTAGAGTTTGATTTCGACGTCCACGCCGGCGGGCAGATCGAGCCGCATCAGGGCGTCGACAGTCTGGGGCGTCGGCCGCAGAATATCCAGCAGGCGAACATGGATGCGGATCTCAAACTGCTCCCGGGACTTCTTATCCACATGGGGCGAGCGCAGCACTGTGTACCGGCTGATCTTCGACGGCAGGGGAATCGGTCCCGAGACCCCGGCCCCTGTCCGCTCGGCAGTGCTCACGATCTCCTTCGCGGACTTATCCAGAATCCGATGGTCGTAGGCCTTCAGCCGTATCCGAATCCGCTGCGCTTCCATGCCTGTTCCCGCTGTCCGCTATCCGCAGTCAGCCGTCAAAGCCATGAGACCGGAGACGGGAGCCCGGAGAC
>CAYSDK010000008.1:39486-42342 GCA_964429865.1 uncultured bacterium | reverse complement strand
AAGAACCGGATGCCGTACCGAGCGCAGATGGCAACCACCTTTTCCATGTCCGGAGGCCCCGGCGGTAGCTGCGCCAGCTCTCGGAACATCCTTTCCAACCCGGAGGGGGACAGCAACACGAGCACCCTCGCCGGCGTCTGCCCCACTACCTTGAAGGCGTGCGGCACTCGGCGCGGCAGATAGACGGTCGTACCGGCGCTGGCCGTCACGGGCTTTCCGTTCAACGTGAATTCCACCTGCCCTTCCGCGACGTGGAATGTCTCATCCTCGTTCTCGTGAACATGGAGAGGGACGCCGACACCCGGAGGGTTGATCTCCTCGATGAGCGTGTAGGCGCCCCCGGTTTCCTCGCCTGTCAGCTTGATGTACTGGTTGTCCCCGATCACATTCATGTATTGCCCCTCACGGGAATGCAGGACCTTCGCTCTCATCAGTTCCTCCGAATAGACTCTCTCCCCATCCTTCAGGAATGAGATTCGCTCACCGCCGTTCTTGCCATGAGAGTTAGTCAATTCTCGCCTTGGGGGGAACGGGAGTCAAGGGTGAAGGTGCGAAATTGGGGAGGAGAGGAGAAAGTCTTCGTCGCTATTCATTTGACAAACAAGACCTCGTGGAGTATGACAAATAGGATTTTTTTTGCCGCTTGGAGCGGGCAGGGACACCAAGATGAATTGGGATTTCATCTTTGCCTTCCTGAGCATTACCCTGATCGACATCGTTCTGGCCGGCGATAATGCCCTCATCATCGCTATGGCGGCCAGGCCCCTGCCACCACAGGAGCGCAAGACGGTCATCGCCATCGGCGCTGGGCTTGCCGTGGTCCTGAGGGTCCTGACGACCTTTATCGTTGCTCAGCTCCTGCTCGTTCCATTCTTGAGCGCCGCCGGGGGGATCTTGGTGGGCTGGATAGCCGTGAAGCTCCTGCGGGAGCACAAAGAGATGGAAGGGGCCCACGGAACGGAGGCGAAGGGATTCTGGCATGCGATCTGGATCATCGCCGTCGCCGATTTTATCATGAGCACCGATAATATCATCGCGATTGGTGGGGCCTCGCGGGGGAGCTTTGGCCTGATTCTCTTCGGCCTGGGCCTCAGCATCCCCATCATCATGTTCTGTGCCGCATGGATTGCCAGGCTCATGGACCGCTACCCCTGGCTCGCCTATGTCGGGGCTGGGGTCCTCGGCTGGACTGCCGGGTTCATGATTGTGGATGACAAGAAGGTCATCGAACTCATGATCCACGACAGCCGCCTCCTCCACTGGGGCATCCCCGTGTTGGCCACCATCGTCGTGATCCTCCTGGGCAAATGGCTTGCTAAAGGGGCCACGCCCCCCATCCCCAAGGAGATCCCCGTCCCTAAGCAGTAGGCCGGATTTTCAGTCGCTTCCGAGAGCCCGCTGGACAGCGGCGATGACCTGCGGGTGGAGCTTGCCGTTGGTTGCCACCACGCCCTTGTTGCGGCGCAGGGTCCGCCCAAGGGAGAAGTCGAGCGGCTGACCACGGACGTCGCTCACCTCCCCTCCCGCCTCCTTGACGATAATCCAGCCGGCGGCGTGGTCCCAGTTCTTCTCCTCGTAGTCGGCCGAGGTGGGGAGTCGCAGGTAGACCGAGACGTCACCGCGCGCAAGTACCGCGTACTTACACTGGCTATCGATGCGCAGGGGCGGAGCCGCCATCCCGAGGAGGGATGCGACGCGCGCTGCGTGGCGGTGTGACGAATGGGAGTCTTCGACCGACTCGCAGAACGAGGCCGCCGCGGGATCCGTAATCTCCGTCACCGTGATCCTCCGTTCCGTGGAGTCATCGATCCATTGCATCGTCGCACCGTGACCCTTTACAGCACCGAACAGGCAACCCTTGCGTCCGCCAGGATGGCCAGGATCGACGGGGAGCTTCGGACAGCCGAGGACCCCCAGGACCACCTCGCCATCCTCGATCAGCGCGAGGGCAACCGCATACTGCTCGCCGCGAAGAAATCCCTTGGTCCCGTCAATCGGGTCGAGGGCCCAGTAGCGGCCGGCGGGTCCGCCCTCCCACGTCCCCCGGTCGATGGCGGAGAGCACCGCATCGTCGGCCACGCCCGGAACAACGGCCCGGACGTGGTGACACACGCTGGCTTTGAGGGCCGCGCCCGAGGAGCTCCGGAGGAAGCCAGCGTCCTCTTCGGCCATGATGGGATCGTCCGGAAAGGCAGTGAGCAGCACCAGGTTGACGACGGCCTGAGCACCGAAATCGGCCACCGTGACCGGAGACCGGTCCGCTTTCGCTATCGTCCCCTGCGAGACGAGGGATGCCCGCACCGCTTGACAGAGACGGCACGCCTTGCGGACGGCCTCCACCGCCACCTGTCGCTCAACCCGATACCCCACCGAGGGCACCTACTCGATGACACCGAGGCGGCCGTTGTGGCTCCCCATGTACCAGAGCCGTCCCTGGGCATCCACGATCATCTTGCGGACGCCGACGTCACCCGAGGGCAATGGGAACACCCGGATCTGCTCCGTCTTTGGGTCCAGCCGCACCACGGTGTTGGCGTGAATCTCGTTGGCCCAGATCACGCCCGCCCCGTCCACCGTCACGGCATACGGCCCACCGTTCCGCCCCCCGGGCAGCGGGTACTCCTTGAGCACGCGGCCCGTCCGGGGGTCCACACGAATCAGCGTCCCCTTGCCGTAGAGCGTGACCCACAGGGACCCGTCCGGAGCCGTCGCCATTCGACGCGGCTGCGAGTCCGGATCCAGCGCCAGTTCGGTAATCGCGCCCGTCTTTGGATCGAGCTTCCCCAGCTTTCCGGCGCCCATCTGGCAGAACCAGACATTCCCCGCCTGATCAAGCGCGATGCCATACGGACGACC
>CAYSDK010000008.1:33277-39386 GCA_964429865.1 uncultured bacterium | reverse complement strand
TCTGGCAGAACCAGACATTCCCCGCCTGATCAAGCGCGATGCCATACGGACGACCCGCGGTCGGATACTCGGTGATCTTTCCCGTGCGGGTGTCCAGGCGCCCGATGCGGTTTCCGCGCTGCACCGTGAACCAGATCACCCCCTGCCCATCGGTGACGAGCGTGTGCGGATCGCCTCCCGACGGCGCCTTGTACTCGACTACTTTACCCGTAGCCGGATCGAGCCTCCCGATGGTGCCGTTGCCGTTTCCCGTGTACCAGACATGGCCACCCGGGTCTACGAGCAGGCCGTGCGGCTGCGCCCCCTGGGGGAGATCCCACTCGGTAAAGGTCTTCAAGCGGGGATCGAAGCGCGCAATCTTGTTTCCGGACATCACCGCGATGTAGATGTTGCCGTCAGGTCCCGGAGCGGGGTCACGAGCGAAGCGGGGCGTGGGCACCGGCCATTCCGAGATCTTGCCCTCGGTGGAGGTTTTCGCTCCCGGCGTGATCCCGTAGTTCGACCCCCCAGCCCATGCGGCCTGACTCGTGATAAGTATGAGCGTGACGACGAGAGCACTCCTGCTGTATCGCATGCTGATGACCTCCTTCTCTGAAGACTCTCATGCTACCAGCGCGTGGCCTGTTTTTCAACGGGACACAGAGAGAATCGATCTGCATGCTGTCTATTCAGGCACCCTGACGTTTCGGGATTCTTGGTCCGAGAAGAGGGCCAGCGTCCCGAGCAGTGCCGAGGCGAGGATCGTCAGCACAGCCATCAGTGTGATCATCCCGGCCAGGAATCGGTCCCACTCGAGGAGGCCAAGTCTTCCCAAGAGATAGTTCCAATCATGAATGACGTGCTCGCCTCCTAAGAGGGGCAGGGCCAGTTGCCGTGCGTCGCCGACATAGATCGCTACATTGACCATGCTCTGGCCCGTCCACAAGCCGCACAGCGCCACGCCGAAGGGGTCACCTCGCTGCAGGAGGGCCACGCCACAGACCACGGGAATCAGGACCTGCATCAGGCTACCCCCCAAGATCCCGATGAATTCGCCTCCGAGAGCAAAGATGACGTGGCCCGCCTCGTGAAAGACGAGGTTGACATTATCGAGGAGCCAGGCATTCAATCGCCCGGCGGCGATCCCCAACGCTCCCACCGCCAGAACCCACAGGACACCCACCTTCACCCAGCGTGTCATACCCTTAGCGGTCTCCACCAATGGGAAGGCCGAGTCGGGCGAGGAGATCTTCCAGGTGGGAGCGAATCGATTCGAAAGTCTTCTGGTAGGTGTCAATGCCCTGTCCGTACGGATCGTCAATCTCCCATGAGACAAGCTTCATCGGCGCGACCCCACAGCGTTCCTTCAAGTGCCTGTGAACGTAGGGGTCCAGCGACACGACATAGTCGTAGTCTTCGAAACACACATCCAAAACCTGTCGTGGTTTGTGATCAGAGAGATCGATCCCCTCCTGCCGCATCAGGCGAATGGTCTCGTCGGCGGCCCGGTGCCCGAAGGGTGCAATGCCGGCACTCTCGGCCTCGCCGCGCCCCTCAAGCATTCGCTGAGCGAGACCCGCGGCCATCGGGCTTCGACAGATATTGCCGATACATACGAAAAGCAAGCGGATGTTACGCACCTCCCAGGAGAGACGCTTTCATCGGCGGCCGAAGAGGCGTTCGCCATTCCGGTAGGCGATCTGGTCGGCCACGTTGCGCGGAAGCTGCCCCAGCCACCGACGGGTCGCTCGTGCTTCCTCCACCAGCGAATCCCACCGCGAGGTCGTCCACGTGTCGGTCCCCACCATGAAGCGGTCCGGGTGACGGAGGAAGAGGGCGCGCCACTCCGGGTCAAGATTGCCACCGGGCGCCACATCAAGGCGCAGCGCCAACTCCACCCAGAGCTTCGGATACCGGTCAAGGAGGCGATCCACCTCTTTCACTGGTGACGACATCCCCGCATGGGCCCAAAGGATGTGGACCTCGGGGTACAGCGTAAGCAACCTCTCGACCGCGACCTCGTCTACATGGGCGTGAAGGAAGAGTTGCTGCTTTGCCGCCAGCTCGGCCAGGCGCTTGACCACCGGCTTATCGGTGTCCGCCGCCGAGAGGTGAAACTCGCCGATGCCCTTGTAGACCCCGCGCGCGAGTCTTTCCTCCACATACGCTTGCACCGCCGGGTCGCTGTGCCAGCCACCCATATCTCCACGAGTCCGATACGGCCTGAGAAAGGGAATGATGCGTTTTGAATCTGCCTGATAGAGTTTCAGGGTCCCGTCATCCGGGGTGCTCGACACCAGGGCCTGACGCACCCCCGCCCTTTCAAGGAGTGCCAGGGCCTGCTGAGGGCTGAGGGTGTCCCAGTCGCCGTGGCTGTAGTGGATATGCGCATCGAACATCGGCATCTCCTGCGCCTCTCCAGGCACCGGAGGCACACCCAAGGAGAGCACGGCGACCACGATAGGGACGATACGGTTCACGGATTTCATTTTCACGCGCGCACCCTCCGCGATGTTCGGGCATTTCTAACGGTGGGGCCGTGGTCGCAGCTTACCGGGGACGCCATAACGCTGCACTCCTCGTACAACAGTGACGCCTGATCTCAATGGCGAATGCGTCCGTTGGCGACGGCCGTAGGTTACAGGAAGTCCGCCCGGAGGTCTATCGAGGATTCGATGCCCAGCTTGTCGAAGTTGGCCTTGATCCACCGCTCTGCGCTCTCGCGTCCGACGTCGCGCAGGTGCACGAGAAAGCTCCAATCCACGTTGAGTTTGCTGGAATAGGCGAGTCGAACTATGTACGGCTCGGCGTCGATGTCGTGGATAAGGATGCGCTTGAGCCTCCGCCTCTTGACCACTCGTTCGTCGATCAAGCGGGTGACAAAGGCGATCGCCCGCACCTCGCGCATGAGCGAGGAATTAAAGGTGAGCTCGTTGATGCGATTCAGAATCTCGCCGGTGGTCTTGGGCACCTCGTCGCGTCGGATCGGGGTGATGCGCACGATCACTACATCGCGGGACTCGCAGTCATAGATCAGCGGGAAGATCGCCGGGTTTCCCATGTAGCCGCCGTCCCAGTAGGGCTCGCCGTCGATCTCGACCGCCCGGTAGAGAAACGGCAGGCATGCCGAGGCCATCAGCACGTCAGCGGAGACGTCCCGGGTTTCGAAGACCTTGATCTTGCCGTTGCGCACGTTGGTCGCCGAGATGAACAGCTTGACCGTGCTGGACTCCCTCAGGGACTCGAAGTCGATCATCTTGATGAGGAGATCGCGCAGAGGATTCAGGTTGAGCGGGTTGAACTGGTAAGGCGAGAACATGGGCGTCATCATGTTGGAGGCGAAGCTACGCAACCAGCGGCCTAGCCAGGTGGACTGGAAGGGAGTTGCCCGTGCGGCCTCGCTGACGTGGCGCCAGAAGGATTCGAGCGCCGCCCGGGCACCTTCCGGTCCGCCTGTCATCAAACCCTGGGCCAACACGGCCGCGTTCATCGCCCCCGCGCTGGTTGCGCTGATGCCCTCGATGATAAGGCGCGGGTCCTCGAGCAGACGGTCAAGCACGCCCCAGGTGTAGGCGCCATGGGCGCCACCGCCCTGGAGGGCGAGGGTGATCTTTTTGACCTTCTGCGTTCTTCTCGACCAGAGTCTCATGGGGGGCTAATTCCAGCTCACCCCCCAGGTGCAAGTTTCGGACCCACACGCTTCCCACCCCACTCACGTGCCGGCGTGGCGATGCCAGGCCGTCTGATGGTCACGCTGGCTATCGGTCAGCCCCCCGGGCCCGTAGAACCTTTCATAGAAATCCGGATCCAGGTGATGAGCCTGATAGGCAAGGATGGTACGGAAAGGACCGCTGTTGGCGGGGAAACGCCCGTAGCGGTTATACACGTATTCGCAGTAGGCGATCGTTGCTGCGATGGCCCTGTCGGAGTACCGCGGAATGGCGGCCTGCACCGCGGCGCCATCCCTCCATCCCGTCGCCGCCCCGCCGTCGCGAAAAATGCCCGTGCCCTCCCCGTATTTGAAGTCCACAAAGGCCAGGACCGCTTCCTCCATGTTGCGGTAGTAGGGCGGGCAGTACGGCTTGATAAGCACCTCAGCGTCCCGCTCCAGCCCCACCGCTGTCGGCACAGGCACGTCCTTCCTGAGCAGCTGCAGAAGCCGTCGGGTCACTGGCCCGGCACCGATCGTCCGCGAAAAGGGGATTGCTTCCATGCGAAACCCGAGGGTGTGAAACCAGATGAACGGATGGGCCGCGAAATGGGGGAAGCCCCCTAACCCGAGGGCCTGGCTCATCAGGCCCAGGTTCTGCAGGATTCCGCCTTGCTCGATGGCCGCGAATTCGTAGAGCCACGTTTCGAAGAAACCGACCGTCGCCACGAGGCCGTGTTTGGGATCGTCCTGGAGATGACCGCCCCGAGAGCCCGCGAACCTGGCGATGCCCGCCGGTTTGAAGCGGTTGCGCTCGTCCACCACGAAGTAGCCGAACTCCTCGCCGAATGCCGCCAGCATCACATTGATGTAGTCGGCGGTGAACTCGTTGACGCACAAGAAGTAGGTCGTGCCCGGCAGATTGGCTGACCATTTGTTGAATGACGGCACGAAGGGTTTTTGGCGCGGTACGTCCAGGCGCCTGTCGGCGATGCGGACCCGGCTCTTCTCGTACAGTCCTACGAACCTGTACTCCTCTGCATCTTTGATCAAGCTCGCGATTTCGGTTTGTCGATAATCCTGAGGGCGCTTGAGCATCCACACTCCATCATCATTGATGACAAAGACGGTCACATAGTGCAAGGCATGGCCGCTGGCCACGGTGCGGCCGATGAAGCCGATCATAATGTTGCCACCCCCCGCCTCCGGCATCTCGCCGCTCTCGTAGGGAAGCTCGGCCAGGGCGTAGCCGGTGATGCCGCAGGCGGCAAAGGCCAACGCCGCTTCTTCTTCGAGACTCAGCGGCTCTGGAGAGTAGGCGCTGGCATAGGCGAGGGGTCCCCCGTTCAGGCGCATCCCCTTGCCAAATCGGCGCGAGCGGCGCTCAATCAGCGCCTTCACCAGCGGGTAGCCTGCGAGCTGTTCCATTAGCCCTCTCCCCTCTCTTATGTCCACGGGTTGCCGAATCGGGTAGCGACGCTGCGTGCGTATGGCTCCAGCCCTTTCATGGCCCGCCGGATGGCCCAGGTGTGGTTCCAACGGAAAAGGGGTCGGAGCAGCGGCGTGAGCAGGCGGAGTAAAGGGCGGTCCGCCTTGACTCGCCAATCGAAGCGGATGTGGACGCCCCTGTCTCTGGGAGTGAGCGTCCAAATCCCGCGCCCGGAAAGGTCGCCTTCCACCTTCACCTCGAACTCTCTCGGCGGCTCGAGCCGCACAATCTCTGAGGTCGTACGGAGGCGGTAGGGCAATCGCCCTTTGAAGTGCTGTCTCGAGACCCGACCCACGGTGGGCGGCCCCTCGGCCTCCACCTCCAGGTATACCGGTTTCCACCATTCCGGGTAGGTGCGCACATCGGCCAGGGCATTGAAGACAGCCTCGACCGGCGCATCGACATCCCATTCGTCTATGAACACATATTCGGCGGCCAAGGAGGCTTCCCCCCGTTAATTCCTCTTCCTCCCTTTGGGCTGTGTTTTGGCCTGGAACACAAGCGCCTGGTGTCCTGGATTCGCATTGTGGGCTCTTGCATCAGCGTCCGCCAGAGCGCGCGATGCCCTATGTGGCCCGGACCACGGCAAGTATCCGTAGATGGGGCTATACTCATGGGGTGGCTGCTTGATAACGCAATATGCATACCATTTGGGGGCCCTGGCTGCCGGTCGCTTGGCAGGCTTCCTGGCCGCCTTCGGGCTCTTCGTGCCCGCACGTCGTCGGGGCTTACTCGCGCTCGTCCTTTTCGACCTCACCGGCTTCCTCTTTGCCATTTCACACCTCCTGTGCTGCGTGTGGACAACGCACCGGCGCCAGCATCGCATTCACAGCTTCTTCGGGCTCAGGTCCTCCAATCATAAGGAAACGACCAGGCACTTTCAATGGATCTTCGAGGTGCGGCCCTTCGCTCACTTGGCTTGCGCGGATCGACTGACTGAGGTAGAGTCACGGGCCATGCATGCCTTCGTAGTTATCTGGTTTCAATGGGTC
>CAYSDK010000008.1:6562-33177 GCA_964429865.1 uncultured bacterium | reverse complement strand
TGAGGTAGAGTCACGGGCCATGCATGCCTTCGTAGTTATCTGGTTTCAATGGGTCCGCGACTGGGGCTATCCGGGGATCATCCTCTTGATGGCGATGGAGAGCTCCATTTTTCCGGTCCCCAGTGAGCTGGTGATCCCTCCGGCCGCCTACTGGGCCGAGCAGGGACGGTACAGCCTGTGGGGGGTGGTGCTGGCCGGGACGGTGGGGAGCTACCTTGGTGCCGCGGCGACCTATTGGGTCGCACGCTGGGTGGGACGGCCGCTCGTGATCCGGTACGGCAGGTACTTTTTCGTTCCTGAGGCGAAGTTGCTCCGCGCCGAACGCTGGCTGGCCCGGTACGAGGCCGGCAGCGTGTTCTTTGCCCGGTTGCTCCCTGTGGTTCGGCATCTGATCGGCATACCGGCCGGACTGGTCCGGATGAATTTCACGGTCTACAGCATCATGACCATCATCGGGTCCGCCATCTGGTGCGGTATCCTGGCCTGGTTCGGCGCCCAGGTCATCGGGGACCAGCCGCAGCTCCTTGATAATCCCTCCGAGATGGTCAATGTCTTGGTCTCGCGGTTCCATTGGATCGCCGGGCTAGCGCTTGCCCTGGCAATCCTCTACATCCTCATCATGCGCCTCACGGCAAAACCTGACCCCGCACGTCAACCAAACCTTTGACTTATACTATTGGAGTCCGGTTGCCGCGGCCTCGCCGGCGTGGCCCTAGCGAATAATCAGGCCGGCGTAGCCGACGACGGAGACATAGTCCTTGGTGACATCGCCGGAGGTGGCGTAGCGGACCAGCTCGCCCCTGGACGCCCGGAGTGCCTTCGCGGCGACCAGCATGGCGGTGGTCGGGTGAAAACCGCACATGCTGATCCGCTCCCGCAGCACGGTGGCGTGGAGCCGCTCCGGGTCCAGATCCAGCATCGCGTCGATAACCATCCGATCCTTTCGCTCAGCCAGCTCCCGGGAGATGTAGTGGCTCATATCGGTGCTGGCAATGAGAAGCACCCGTTTTCCCGAAGCCTGGATGGCCTCGGCGACGGCCTGTCCGACATCGCGGCACGCCCCGTACTCGTGACTCATCAAAGAGATAGGCACGAACGGCAGGTCGGGGAACAGGACCTGGAGGAACGGCAGCTGGACCTCGATCGCGTGCTCTTTCCGATGGGCCCGATCGTCCTCCTCGAGCACCCGGGATCGATCCAGGATGGCCCGGGCCAGCTCGGTATCGATAGACGCTTCTCCTAACGGCGTCTCCCAGGTCCCAGAGATCATGATGGCTGCAGCGGCCCCGAGACCCGTATGGTTCGGGCCCAGGACGACACACGATTCGGGAGGGTCCAGCCGGGCGTAGACTGCCCCGGCCACCGCACCCGAATAGATATACCCGGCATGGGGGACCACCACGCCCACCGCCGCAGTCTTTTCTTCCCCCTCAGGGACAAGGTCCTTAACCTGAGGGCGGAGCGCCCTGGCGCTTCCCGCGTAGAAGAGATCTGCGACCGCTGCCCGCCTGATCATGGCTCACGCGCGTCCGATATCCTCTCGGCTCATCCGGCGTGTCTCCCAAGAATCCACCGGGCCGCGGCCGTCAGGTCGGTGGCGATATAATCCGCCTGCACTCGTCCCGACTCTAACGTGAGCCGCCCCTGCCCGGTGAGGACGAGGATGGCCGGCATCCCCACCTGACGCGCCAGTTCGATATCGACGAGCTGGTCCCCGACGACATAGGAGCGGTTGACATCAATCCCATGCTCCCGCGCCGCTCGCTCGATCAATCCCCCCTGGGGCTTTCGGCAACTGCACGTCTGCCGATAAGGGAAAGATCCTTCCGGGTGGTGGGGGCAGTAGTACACTCCACTGAGCGTAACCCCCTCTGCCTCAAGCAGGCTCTCGAGTCTCTTGTGGATCTCTGCGAGCGTCGCTTCAGTCAAAAGCCCCCGGGCGATTCCCGACTGGTTGCTGATTACCACCAGGTGAAAGCCGCCCTTTCGGAGCAGCCGGAGCGCCTGCCCGACCCCCGGTAACAGGCGGACCTCGGAGGGATCAGCAAGATACCCTGAGTCTTCGTTGATCGTCCCGTCTCGATCGAAAAAGACTGCCGGTGAATCCATTGGTATATCGACTTTATAGTTAATGTATAACTTTATTCTTTATCGTATAACTACCTACTACAGAAGAGAACACATGATCAACAGAAATCCCGGTCATACACCGGTGATCAATGGGACACTCTCTGAGAAGGCAGGGGCTGCAGGGGACCGGATGTCTCAAGATGACGTGTGTTCCCACAGGCGATGTCGTCTTGGGATCGGTAGGCCCAAAGAGCGCCACCACGGGAACGCCGATGGCCGCTCCGACGTGCATCGCCCCGGTATCGTTGGTGACAAAGACGGCACAGCGCTTGAGCAGGGCCGCGAGCAGCGGAATGTCGGTCCGCCCGGTGAGATCGATGATCCGGTCGGGACGGTGCGCTGATGACCGCAGAGCCCGAGCCACTTCCCCATCGGAGGCCGCTCCGGCCAGCAAGATCCAGACTCCCAGGCTCTCGATCAGTCGATCTGCCAGGGCGGCGTAGCGCTCAGTCGGCCAGCGCTTGGCCGAACCGTAGGTCGATCCGGCATTGAAGGCCATCAAATCCTCCTCGCCCTTCACCCCGGCTTCGTTCAGGAAGCCTGCTGCCCTCGAATCGACATCGGCTCTCGGGTACACCCGTGGCTTGCGTTCTCCTTCAACCCACCCGAGTGCACGTAAAAGGACCAGGTAATAGTCGACATGGTGCAGCTCGCGCGTCGGTCCATCCCTGACCACCACCGTGGTGAGGAGGGGACCTCTGCCCTGGGTATTGTAGCCAACCCGGCGCGGGATGCCGGCCAGGAAGGCCAGGAGGGCTGCCTCGAAAGCATTCTGCAGCAACACGGCCAGGTCGAATCCGTATCCCCGAAGCTCCCGGGCCAAACGGATCAGCCCTGCCGCACCCCGATGACGGCCAGCCGCATCGTAGAGGAGAACCTCGTCTATGTCGGGGTTGTCGGCAAAGACCCCGGCCACCCACGGCTTCACCAGCAGCGTGACCTTTGCGTGGGGAAAGGTCTTGCGGATGCCGGCAATGGCAGGTGTGGTCATCACCGCGTCACCGACCCAGTTCACCCCCCGGATCAGGATCCGGCGGATCCCGGCTGGATCAACCACCTTTCGCTCGATGACCCTCATCACCGCTCCTCGTCCAGCACCCTTACGGAAACAGGGTATCCAAGAAACGCTTCAGCTCCGGCTGGCCGCCCGTGAGGGTGAGGCTCACCCCAACTGCAAGAACGGGAAATGGGACCGGGAGTTTTTCAATGCGAACCGCATCCTTCTCGGTCGTCAGGGCGACCTTCACCCCAACCTCTTCCATGCACCGCGCGATGGCGATGATGTCCGGGGCACTGTACGGGTGATGGTCGGGATAGATGAGATGACGCTTCGGGACGATTCCCAGGGACTCAAGTGTCCGACCGAAGGCCGGCGGGTTCGCGATCCCAGAGAAGGCGACGAATTCTTGGCCGCGAAACTTCTCCTCGGCGACCGGCGCCCCGGTCTTGACATCGGTGAAGACCGTCGCGGTGTAGACCGCATGAAGGACGGGCGCCCGCCCGACGTCGTGGAGGCGAGGGAGAGTGTCTTTGGGGTCGCCCGTCCCGGTCATTACAAGGAGATCTGCCCGCCCTATGGCGCCCGTGGGTTCACGGAGGAGCCCTCGTGGAAGAAGATAGCCGTATCCGAAAGGGTTGTGCCGGTCCAGGAGAACGATGTCCAGATCTCGCTCGACCCGAAGGTGTTGGAAGCCGTCATCCAGCAGGATCACTTGGGCCCCGAACTCGCGAATGGCCACCCGGCATCCCTCGACCCGATCAGCGGACATGAGGACGACAACCCCGGGCAACTTCCGCGCGAGAAGGAGTGCCTCATCCCCGACGTCGGGATAGCCCGCTCTCACGGTCTGACCGTCCGAGACAACGACCGTCCTCCCTTCCCTCGTCCCCCTGTACCCCCTCGTCACTACTGCGGGTCGAAGTCCGCGGTTTATCAGTTCATGTGCGAGGAGAATGACGAAGGGAGTTTTTCCGGTCCCCCCAGCGGTGATATTACCGACACTGATGACCGGGGCGGACAGGCGAATCCGCCTGAGCAGACCCGAGCGGTACAGGCCGAGACGCCCCAGAACAACCAGGCCGTAGATCCAGGAGGCTACACGCAGGAGACCGCGCACCGGGCGGCCCCAGGGGCCGTGACCGGCGACCCACTGGCGATAGTGTCGGTGAACATTCGGATTCACAGATACCGCTCGATCAGGGTAACGGTCCGCTCGGCGGCCCCCCGGTTCCGGGTGAGGACGCGATACGCGGCTTCCCCCATCCGGTGTGCGGCAGCCGGATCGCGGAAGAGCTCGAGGACCCGTGCCGCCAGCTCGGGGGCATCCCGAACCCGGTGAGGCGTCCCCTCACCGAGGAAGGCTTCAGCCACCTCGGCAAAGTTGTCCATGTGGGGCCCGAACAGGATCGGCCGCCGATACCGGGCGGGTTCCAGGATATTGTGCCCGCCTGCCGGGACCAGGCTGCCTCCCACAAAGGCCACCGTGGCCAGGGCGTAGAGGTGACTCAACTCTCCCATGGTATCGACCAGGACGACCGACGGAAGCTCGGCAGCGCCTCCGGTAAGCGCGCTGCGACGAATGAAGGGAAGGTCTGCCTCCCGGAGGAGCATCTCGACCTCGGGAATCCGCTCCGGGTGGCGCGGGGCAAGGACCAGGATCGAACCGGGGACCCCTGCGCGGATCTCGCGAAAGGCCTGGAGGATGGGGCCCTCCTCTCCCCGATGGGTACTCCCAGCCACCCAGACCGGCCGACCGTCCACGAGGCGCGCGACAGGGGCAAGGCGAGTGGGGAACTGGTCATTCGCCTCCTCGTCATCATACTTGATGTTGCCCGTGACGACCACGCGCTCCGGATCGGCCCCCAACGCCAAAATCCGGCTGGCGTCCCCCTCGCCCTGCATGCAAAAGAGCGCGATGCGCGTGAGCACCCGCCGGGTGAGCGGCTTGACAAGCTGGCAGCGTCGGAAAGACCGATGCGAGACCCGGCCGTTCACCAGGAGGACCGGCACGCCTCGGAGGTGGCAGGCCTCAAGGAAGTTTGGCCATATCTCCCCCTCCGTCAGGAGAACGAGCCTGGGGTTGACGGCCGTCAGGGCCCGGGCCACGGGTCCGGGGAAGTCCAGCGGGAAGTAGATGTGGCTCTCCGCTTGAGGTATGCGCTCTCGAGCCACCTCCCGTCCCGTGGCGGTAACCGTCGAGACGAGCAGGGGCAGTCCCGACCGCCTCGCGCGCAGTCGTGAAACCAGAATGCCTCCCACCACCGCCTCCCCCACCGAAACCGCATGGAGCCAGAGCGGGCGTTTCTCTCGCAGCCTGATGGTGAGCGATTCAGGGTATCGACCCAGTCGCTCCGCCAGCCCGAACGGACCGCTCCGGCCCTTGCGGCGGAGAAGACGAGGCAGGTAGGTGAGCAACGCCAGAAAGAGACCGATGCTGTACAGGGCGCTCATGAGATAAGCTCTCGGCTGTCAGCGACCAGCAGTCACCAATAGACTGCTGGAATGCTGGAACGCTACCAGGCTGGAAAGTACCACGGATCAAACTCAGCCTTCTAGCATTCTAGCTTTCTAGCTTCCTAGCCGATCTGTGGCTGACGGCTGATGGCTGATTTTTGAAGTACGCATCGGCCAACGCCGTCACCTGACACAGGCCCTCCTCCAGGACGCCCCGCGCCTTCTCCACCTCTTCGGGGCCGGCCGTCGGAGAGACCACAACCGGTTCTCCGTACACAAACACCCCCCGGCCAAAGGGATACGGGATCAGAAGCCGGTCCCAGCTTCGCTCGAACCTTCCATGCGACGCGGCGAAGGCAACGGGAATGATCGGGGTGCCCGCCAAGCGGGCGAGTTCAATCGTCCCGGTCTTCACCTGTTCCCTCGGGCCGACAGGCCCGTCGGGGGTGATGGCCAGATGATACCCTCTTCGGGAGGCTCGCACCATCCCGAGAAGGGCCACCCCACCGCCTCGGCGGGACGAGCCCCGAACCGGGCGAATGCCGAATCGCTCCGCCACCCGGCTGATCACCTCCCCATCCGGGTGCCGACTGACCATAACCGCCCACGACACTTCGGGATGCGCAAAGGGCATCATGAGGAGTCGGCCATGCCAAAAGGCCGCCATCACCCGCCTCCCCTCGGCGTGGATAAGCCGGTCGAGCACCTCGCGCCCCACATAGCTCATCCGCAGGGACCGGAAGAGGTTCCGGAGCAGGAACGCCGAGAGCCAGGTGAGGACGGCGATGACAACCGGATTGGTCCGGAGATCCTTCCAGGCTCGCTTCACCTCCGACTCCCGGCCCTCCCCTCACACAGCATCTTGAGGACCTCCCGGGCTGCGCGAAGAGAAGTCCCCTCCTCCCCGAGCCTTCCTCGAATCTGCTGGAGCTCCTGGCGGATCGACCCAAGGGCCTCAGGACTCTGCAAGAGTTCCAGGGTGATCCTGGCCACCCGCTCAGGGGTAACGTCCCACTGCAGCAGCTCGGGCACCACGCGCCTTCCTGCGACTAAGTTTACCATCCCTATGGCGGGAACATCCACCAAGAGCCTGCCCGCCCACCAGGTGAGGCGGGAGACCCGATAGATGATGACCATGGGGGTGCCGAGAAGCCCTGCCTCGAGGGTTGCCGTCCCTGACGCCGTGATCAACAGGTCTGCCGCCCGCATGATCTCGTACGTCTGGCCTCGGACCGGTCGAATGGGTGAATCGTTCCCCTGGAGGAGGGTCTCGACCAGGCGGGGGGGGAGCGAATCGGCCACAGCCAGGAGAAACCGGACCGCAGGTTCGGCTTGAACAATCTGGGCGGTAGCCTCTTTGAGAACGGGGAGGTGGTGTCGGACCTCGCCCTCACGGCTCCCCGGGAGGAGGCCAATGATCCGATCCGAAAGATCATACCCCATGCGACGACGAGCCTCTTCTCGACTCGGAATGTCCCGCAGACGGTCCAGCATGGGGTGGCCGACAAAAGTGACGGGAACCCCCGCCTCGCGATACAGCGACTCCTCAAAGGGGAAGATGACCAGCATCTTTTCCACCAGCCGCTTCAGCGTCCGGATCCTCCCTTTGCGCCAGGCCCAGACCTGCGGGCTGATGTAGTACAGGACGGGAATCCCCATCCGCCGGGAGGCCCGCGCCAACCAAAAATTGAAATCGGGGAAGTCGATCAGGAGAAGGAGGGCAGGATCTTCCGCGTCGAGAGCCGTCCGGAGCCGCCGAAAAGCGCGTGTCAATGCCGCCAGGCGCGAGAGGACCTCGGTGAATCCAACCGCGGCCAACTCCCTGGCATCCACCAAGAGCTTCACGCCAGCCCGCCGCATCTGCTCC
Organism: uncultured bacterium; assembly: GCA_964429865.1. Lineage (GTDB taxonomy): Bacteria > Methylomirabilota > Methylomirabilia > Methylomirabilales > CSP1-5 > CSP1-5. The sequence goes on along the minus strand of CAYSDK010000008.1, from coordinate 25,726 downwards.
CCCCCCATCCCCAAGAGGGTGACCTCCGGGTCGAGGGAGAGGAGGGCTCGCGCGAGATCGGCGGCGTGGAGATCTCCGGAGGCCTCCCCGGCCACAATGAATATCTTCTTGTTCATCGTCAAATTTTGGCCAGGATCTGGGACGCGGCCCGAAGAGCCTCTACCGCCTCTTCTCCCGAGACCTCTGGCCGCGTGCGGTCCCGGACCGACCTGAGGTAGCTCGCGAGCTGTAGGCGGAGGGGTTCTTCTTTCTCGACGACCACCTCCTCCTTGACGATCCGGGGAGGTTGGGGGGGATGAAACGTAGGGTCTCCCGGCAGGCGACGGTAGAGGCTGATCTCTTGACTCGCATAGTCGAGGGAGATGTACGTGTCCGGCTGAAAAACGCGGATCTTGCGGACGCGTTCGGCGCTCACCCGGCTGGCGGTCACGTTGGCCACACATCCTGACGCGAACTCAATCCTGGCATTGGCAATGTCCACGCGATCGGTCAGGACCGGCACCCCGACCGCGCTCACCTGGGTGACCGGAGACTTCACCAGGCTGAGGATGATGTCGATATCGTGGATCATGAGATCGAGGATCACGTCCACGTCGGTGCTGCGCTGCGGGAAGGGGCTGAGGCGATGGCACTCGATGAAGCCCGGCATCTTGACCATCCGATGAAGAGCGCGGACCGCCCCGTTAAACCGCTCCACATGGCCCACCTGGAGAATCCGGCCCCGTCGCTTGGCCAGATCCGTGAGTTCCTCTGCCTCCTCCAAGGTCTCGGCCAGGGGCTTTTCGACGAGGACGTCAAGGTCGCGCTCCAGACAGTCGCGGGCAATGGGGGCGTGGAGAACCGTGGGGACGGCGACGCTGACGGCGTCCACCCGGCCGAATATGTCCCGGTAATCCTGAAATGCGGCCACGCCCAGGGATTTGCTCAGCTCCTGGAGCTGAGCGCGATCGATGTCGACGACGCCGACCAGCTCGACTCCGGGGAGTTCTCGGTAGATCCGGGCGTGGTGCTGGCCCACATGCCCCACCCCGATGACCGCCACCCGTATTTTCCGATCACCGACCACCGTTCACCGTTGACAGCAAGTAGTCAATAGCCATTGGCCAGTAGTTCCCGATTGACCACTAACGATTGACCGTAGACGGCCCGTCGGTCATCGGTCGCCGGTCATCGGTCATCGGCGCTCCAGCGCCTAGTCGGCCACGACCGCGATACCGGCCTCTTCCGCGAGACCAAGAGCCTGTTCCCGATCCAGGAACAGGGTGCGGTTCGCCTCTACCGCCAGCGCCGTCCCTCGCACATCCCTGAGGACCGCAATGGTGGTCGGCCCGATCACCGGGACGTCAAATCGAAAATCGTGCTGGGGCCCGCACACCTTGACGACCACCACCCCTTCCCGTCCGAGCTCGCCCCCTCGCCGCACCGCGGCGTCGGTCCCCTCAACCGCCTCCACCGCGAGGACCGCGCCGTGCTTTACCACCACCGTCTGTCCGACCTTCACGTTCGCCAGGGTGCTTGCGACCTCTCGACCGAATCGGATGTCCTCCCATTCCCGCTCCGTCGGAGCCCGCCGGGTCAGGATCCCCTTTTCGACCAAGACCCCAGTCAGAAACCGGGTACACTCGAGGAGGGTGATCCCGGCGCGCTCGAGCTCCTGGGCTACCGCTTCCATGATGGAATCGCCCCGGCGATCCTTCAGGCGGAGATAGAGTAGCGCTCCCCGGACATCCGGACGGACCTGGCTGAAGAGGTGACTCATCCGCACCTTGCCGACCATGATAGCCTCGCTCACCCCGTCGCGCTTCAGAGCCCGGATGAGCGCCCCCAGTTGGCCGACTCCGACCCAGTGGAGGCGATCCGCCACCGCCTCGACCGCGGGGTCCGCCTCTTCGCGGATGGCGACCACGGTCACCATTCGCCCGGCCGCCTTGGCTTCACGGGCGGCCAAGAGAGGGAGGGGACCGGAGCCCGCAATGATCCCGATCCGAGACATGACTCACCTGCTCAGCTGTTCGGGGTCACCGGTCAGCAGGCCGTCGGGACGGAGACGACACCTTGGGGCTCGATGGTGAGGAGACCCTCATCGGGCCACGCCCCGTTCCGAGGTCTTGATGAACTGGACGAGGTGCTGCACCTCCACGCAGTCCCAGATCTCCTCCTGGATGCGCGCGACGGCCTGGGAGGTATTGAGCCCGGACTGGAAGAGGAGTCGGTAGGCCTTCCGCAAACTGCGGATCGTTTCCTTGGGGTGGTTGTGACGGCGAAGACCGATGGTGTTGAGCCCGTACAGCTTCGGACCGTCCCCGGAGACCTTGGAAAAAGGAATGACATCCTGCCTCACGGCCGAGCAGCCACCGACGAGGGCATACTTCCCGACGCGGCAAAACTGGTGCACGCCGACGAGGCCTCCGATCACCGCAGACTCCTCGACGACGACATGACCGCCCAGTCCGGCGCCGGTCGCGAGGATGGCTCCGTCCCCCAGGATGCAATCATGGGCCACATGCGTGGAAGCCATGATCAGCACATGATTCCCGATCACCGTCTTGCCGCCGCCCCCCGCGGTCCCGCGATGGATGGTCGTGAACTCCCGGATGACGGCGTGATCGCCGATCACCAGGCTGCTCTTCTCACCCTGAAATTTGAGATCCTGTGGCTCGGTGCCGAGGACAGCATGGGAGAAGATCCGGCACCCCCGGCCGATCTCCGTCCATCCATCGATGATGACGTGGGACCCGACGCTCGCCCCCTCCCCGATGCTCACATGGTCCCCGATGACGGTGTAGGGACCGACGGTCACCCCCGGACCGATCGTGGCGGACGGGGACACGATCGCCGTCGGATGGAGGTGGACCGGGGCGTCCCCTCCAGATGCGGTTCGACTGCCTCGTCTTATCCCGGCCGGCCGGCTCACTGCTCGTGCTCCACGAGCATCGACAGCAGTTCCGCTTCCACCACCAGTTGGCCCTCCACATACGCATGACCCCGCATCTTGCAGAGTCGACTCTTGAGGTGCAGGATCTGGAGCTCATACCGCACTTGGTCGCCGGGATACACCGGCCGGCGGAACTTGACCTTGTCGATCGCGGCAAAATAAAAGTACCGGGAGACGTCCGCCCGAGGCAGATCGATCGTCTTGCTCCACAAGACTCCTCCCACCTGTGCCATGCCCTCGATGAGAAGCACTCCCGGCATGATAGGACGCCCGGGGAAGTGGCCGGCGAAAAAGGGCTCGTTCATGGTCACATTCTTGACTCCCACGATCCGGCGGCCCTTCTCGACCTCCAGAATCCGATCCACAAGCAGAAAGGGATAGCGGTGTGGAATGTGTTTCTGAATCTCCGGGATGTCCATGACGTCTTCCGCCATCGCCCCGACCTCATGACCGCCACCGGCTTCACTGCAACCGGATCCAGACAGCCGAGCCTACATACCACGAAGACATCTGAGAATCAAGGAAATAAGGTGCGCGATCCCTGATCAGTTATTTTTTCTGCGAACCCCCGCCGCCGTCATAGGCGGCGATGATCTCCTTGCTGATATCGGCCCCCTCACTACTGTACATCACGCCGGCGGCCCTCACCTCTATGATCAGGACGTATCCGTTTTTCTTGCCGTAGTCCTGGACCACGGTCGTCACCTCCCGGACTAACCGTTGCCGAACATCTCGCTCGCGCTCGCCAAACTCGCGATTGAGGTCTTCCGCGGTCCGATTGAGGTCCACCTTCGCCTTCTGAATCGCCTTCTCCTTGTCCTTCCTGGCGGCTTCACTCAACACGCCCTGCTGCTTCTCGAGATCGGCCACCATCTGGCGGATCTTCTTCTCTTGCACATCAAGATCTCGATTCTTCGCGTCCATGTCGGCCTTGAGCTTTGCCAGGGGTTCCCTCCCCTTCTTGGATTCCACCAGGACCTTTTGCAGGTCCACGAGACCGATCTTGACCGCCTCGGCACCCACCGGGGCCGCATCCACTCCCAAGAAGAGTGTGACCAGCGCCAGCAGCGGCAGTCCCTTCAATATCCCTCGTCTCATTCGCATTTCCTCCATCTCCCCATCCCTCATTTAGAACGTGCGTCCCACGTTGAAATTAATGACAACATTGTCATTCCCCGGCTGCGGATCGAGGTTATATCCGAGGTCGATCCGGACCGGACCAAAGGGGGTCACCACGCTCAGCCCAACCCCAATGGCATATTCCATGTCGAAATTCAACGCCTGCTCGTCCGTGGCAGCGATTTTGGCAACGTCAGTCCAAAGCGACCCCCGGAGATCGACAAAATCCTTGAAGATGGGGAATCCCACCTCCGCGGTGAAGAGATAGAACTGGTTCCCCCCGATCAGCTCCCCGGTCACCGGGTCCGCGGGGCTGAACTTCCGGAACTCAGCGCCGCGAAAGTTGCCGGCGCCCCCGAGGAAGAACCGCTCCTGAAGCGGGACCACACTGGTATCCCCAAAGGGCTCGGCGAACCCTGCGCGCGCCCGGAGCGACCCGATGATCTCCTTGTCTTCCCAGATGGGAAAGTGATATTGGGCATCCAGAAGGATCCTGTAAAAATCGTTGTCCCCTCCCAAGAAGCCGCCCGCCCACTCACCATTCAGACCTACCCGGTACCCTGTCGTGGGGTTGCCGGGATCATTGCGCACGTCTCGGACCAGCCCGAGGTTTAAGGAGCTGGTATCCGAGGTCCCCACTTGTTCTTGGATTTGGCTGGCGGCGGTCGCACTGACGTCAGAGATGGTAATCTGTTCATACAGGTACCCGAGACTCACGTAATTGTACTTGAGGAACCGACGGCCAAATGCGATTTCGCCTCCGATCCGCCCTTGGTCATAATCGTCGAAGTCCGATTCCGTGTCGAAGAGAGCCAGGCTGAAGGAATACTCGGAGTCCAGGAAGAAGGGATCATCGTACCGAAAGTTCAGTTGGCTGGTGATGGTTCCGATCGACGCCGCGATACGGATCCGCTTCCCGAGCCCGAAGAGATTATCCTCGGTCACGAAGACAGTCCCGACGGCCCCCCCGGAGGTGCTGAACCCTCCACCGATCCCCAGCCGACCGGTGGGCTTCTCCTTCACGTCCATTCCGAGCACGAGTTGCTCGGGGGCAGATCCTTGACTGCTCTTGATATCCACCGATTCGAAGTACCCGAGCTTGCCCAGTGCTGCCCGTGCCTCCTGAAGGAGCTTGCCGTTGTATACATCCCCCTCGGCCAATTCCAGCTGTCTCCGGATCACCTTGTCCCGCGTCTTCGTATTCCCCCGAATCTCGATCCGCTCCACATAGGCCTTTATCCCCTCGGTGATGTCGAAGGTCACGTCGACAATCGTCTCATCTGTCCGTACCCGAGTGACCGGAACCACATCTACAAAGACGTATCCCAGCTCGGAATATTTCCCAGACAGGACCAACAGGTCCTTGCGGAGGACATCGCGACCGAAGAACTCCTCTCTAGGGAGTTTGAGGCCGGCCAGGAGTTCCTCCGGAGTGAAGATGGTGCTTCCCTTCACGTCGACCGTTCCCGTGCGGAACCGAGAACCCTCCTCGATCTGGATCACGATGTCCAGACGGTTCGCCGCCTTATCGATTCGAATCTCCGGCTCTGCAACCTTCACCTGCAGATATCCCCGGTCGAGATACAGCGCCTTAATCCGCTCCACGTCTTGGTCGAGGTCCGGTCGCTTGAGGACTCCCGAGCGAAGCAATGGAATGAAAAACCGCTCTTTCGTGGCCATCACCCCCCTGATCGTACCGGCACTGAGCCCCTTGTGGCCTTCGAAGGTAATGTCCCTCACGAAAAACTTCGCACCCTCCTCGATGTCAAAGACAAGGTCCACCTCCCGGTCCGAGACCTTCTCGGACCTCCCCATCACCTGCGCGATATAGAACCCCTCGCCTTCATAGTAGGCCCGGATCTTGTCGGCATTCCGACCGAGGGCCTGGGGCTCGAACACCGTCCCGGCCGCAACGTCGATGCGCTCACGAACGTCCTTTTCTTCGATCTCCTTAGCCCCGATAATCTGAATCGACCGAATGCTGGGTTTCTCCGTGACCACGTAGATCAGGCGCAGTCCCCCTTCCAGATCCTCCGCCTCGACCTTGACATCATCGAAGAAGCCCATTTTGAAGAGAAGCTCGACATCCCCACGAATTTTCTCGGGCGAAAAAGGATCACCAACGCGCGTCTGTATGCGCTGACGGATGACATCAGACTCGATCTTCCGGTTCCCCCGAATGTCGATCTCTTTGACCAGGGGTGCCTGTTGACCCCAGGCAACGGCGGGACACGTCTGGATGAGGAGGAAGGCAGCAGACAAAACAAAGACGGTCCGCAGGGCTCGCTCCATCTATCGATAACCTTTCCTGCAAGATGGAAATGGACCCCGGCCTCTCAAGACAACGCGCGACTTATACCACTGGAGGAAGGGAAAGTAAATTTAAAAGGGGGTCCTTTCGGACCTGTGTGGCGGGACCTGGGTCACTCAGTTGCTTTGCCCGAGAAGATTGGTCACCTCCTCCGCCGTGAGCACGTCGACCCCTGCCTTCACGCGAACGGTGCTCCCCTCGGTGAGGCCTCCTCGAAGCATCTCTTCGGCCAAAAGATCCTCCACGTAGCGCTGGATGGCCCGGCGCAGAGGTCTCGCCCCGAACTGCGGGTCGTATCCCTTGTCGATGATGAACTCCTTGGCGTCATCGGACATTATCAGCGTGATCCGTTTCTCATCGAGTTGCGATTGGAGTCGCTGTAGCATCAGGTCGGTGATCTTCCGTATGTGCTCCTTCGCGAGGGCGTGAAAGACGATCACCTCATCAATCCGGTTCATAAACTCGGGGTTAAACGTCTTCTTCAGCTCCCCCAGGACTGTCTCCTTCATCTTGGCGTAGCTCTGTTCCTGGCTCCCCGTGGTGAAGCCCATGGGGGCATGCATGGTGATCTGCCGTGCCCCGATATTGCTGGTCATGATCAGGATCGTGTTCTTAAAGTCCACCTGTCGACCGTAGCTGTCGGTCAGGTGGCCATCTTCAAAGATCTGCAGGAGGAGGTTGAAGACCTCCGGGTGGGCCTTCTCGATCTCGTCCAGGAGGATCACCGAGAAGGGGCGGCGACGCACCTTTTCGGTGAGCTGGCCGCTGTCATCATAGCCGATATAGCCGGGGGGGGCCCCGATGAGCCGCGAGACGGCGAAGCGCTCCATATACTCCGACATGTCGACGCGAACGATGGCATCCTCGGTCCCGAAGAGAAACTCCGCCAACGCCTTGGCCAGCTCCGTCTTTCCCACCCCCGTCGGGCCGAGGAAGATAAAGGAACCGACCGGCCTCCGAGGATTCTTCAGGCCGGAGCGGGAGCGTCGAATGGCCCGCGTCACCGCCCGGATGGCCTCCTCCTGCCCTACGACGCGCTTGCTGAGATCCTCCTCCATCCGGAGAAGTTTCTGGGCCTCGGCCTCTTCGATCTGGGTCAGAGGAATGCCCGTCCACTTAGAGACGATGTACGCGATGTCTTCATCGCTGACTATGATCTTCTCTTTTATCTTTAATTCCTTCCATTTATTCCTTCTTTCTTCAAGTTCTGCTCGAAGTTTTCGTTCGGCATCTCGGAGGCGTGCAGCCACCTCAAAGGCCTGTGTCCTGATGGCATCTTCTTTCTGCTGACGCAGGCGCTCCACCTCATTCTCCATCTCCCGGATGTCCTCGGGGAGGATCAGCGACTTGAGGCGGGCGCGGGAGCCTGCTTCGTCCATGACATCGATCGCCTTGTCGGGCAGGAAGCGGTCGGCGATATACCGCTGCGACAGGCGGGCAGCCGCCACCACGGCCTCTTCGGTGATGACGGCCGAGTGATGGGCCTCATAGAGGTCCTTGATCTCCCGGAGGATGCGAATGGTCTCGTCCACGCTGGGCTGGCCGACAAAGATGGTCTGGAAGCGCCGTTCCAACGCCCGATCCTTCTCTACATATTTGCGGTACTCATCCATGGTGGTGGCGCCGATCACCTGGATCTCGCCGCGGGCCAAGGCCGGCTTGAGCATGTTCGAGGCATCGATGGCGCCCTCGGCCGCCCCGGCCCCGACGAGGGTATGCAGCTCGTCGATAAAGATGATGACATTTCCCGTCTGCTGGATCTCTTTGATGACCGCCTTCAGCCGCTCTTCGAACTGGCCCCGGTACTTGGTGCCCGCCACCATTCCGGGGAGGTCGAGCTGCACCACACGCTTGCGCAGGAGGGTCTCCGGCACATCGGAGGCAATGATCCGCTGAGCCAATCCCTCCACAATGGCCGTCTTGCCCACGCCAGCCTCCCCGATGAGGACTGGATTATTCTTGGTCCGCCGGGACAGGATCTGAATGACCCGTTCGATCTCCGCCTCCCGACCGATGACGGGATCGAGTTTGCCCTGACGCGCCATGTTGGTCAGTTCAACTCCAAACTCGTCAAGGGCGGGCGTCCGACCGGTGCCAGCGCCCTTGGTGGCCTGCTCGCCTAACAGCTCTTGCGCCTGAGTCTTGGCGGCTGCAACCGTCACTCCCACGTCCCGGAGGACGAGCGATGCAATCCCCTCGCCTTCGCGGACGAGCCCCAGGAGGAGATGCTCGGTGCCGATATAGTTATGCCCCATGGACCGGGCTTCGGAGATGGCGTATTCGAGGACCTTCTTGGCCTGGGGGGTAAAGGGGACCTCACCCGCAGGGCTCACCTGGGTCCCGACGGAGACGACCTTTTCCACCTCTCCCTTCAGGATCGAGAGGTTCACGCTGAGCTTCTTCAGGATGGCCACTGCGAGACCATCCCCCTCCCGGACGAGACCGAGGAGGAGATGTTCCGTCCCGACAAAGTTGTGTCCGAGACGGATCGCCTCTTCCCGGGCCAGGATGATTACCTTCCGCGCCCGTTCGGTAAAACGCTCAAACATACCCATCTCCTCTCCCGGAGGGATGCCACCTAGGGGGAGTATAGCAGTTTTCTCTCCGGCCAGCAACGAAAGATTTTGGCACTCCTGCTCCGCGCCTTATCCTGCGCATGACCGCCCTCATCGGGTGCCGTCGTCCCTGACCGCCGGCCCCCTTCCGGGTCCGTCTTCCCCCAGCTGACCGTCCGCCATCCGAAGCATCCGATCGGTCTGCCGCGCAAACCGCTCATTGTGGGTGACGAGGATCACCGTCAGCCCTTGCTCCCGATTGAGTTCCCGGAGGAGGTCAAAGATGGCCTCACCGGTCTTCGAGTCCAGATTCCCGGTCGGCTCATCAGCAAGAAGCACGGTGGGGGACAGAACCAATGCCCGGGCAATGGCCACCCGCTGCTGTTCACCCCCGGATAGCTCCCCTGGCCTGTGCCTCAGCCGGTCTGCAAGCCCCACGCGCTTCAGCATTCCTCGTGCCTTTTCCTCGGCGTTCCCCCGACCCTGTCGTCCAATCAGGGCCGGCATTATGGTATTCTCCAGGGCCGAAAACTCCGGCAAGAGATGGTGGAACTGGAAGACGAAACCCACCGTGCGGTTCCGGAACGCCGCCAGCTCCCCCTCGGGCAGGCGGGAGATCTCTGTGCCCCAGTAGTATACCTGACCCGCCGTGGGGTGGTCCAGCCCCCCCAGGATATGAAGCAGGGTACTCTTCCCCACCCCTGAGGGGCCTACGATGGCGAGGAACTCCCCGCGCCGGATCCTGAGATTGACCCCCTTCAAGATGTGGAGCGCCTCCCCCCCCATCCGGAAGGATTTCCGAAGATCGCGGACCTCGATGAATTCACTCATACCTGAGGGCCTCCACTGGGTCCAGACGCGAAGCCTGCCAGGACGGATACACGGTGGCGAGAAAACTGATGACCAGGCTCACCGTCACCACCGCAACCACATCCGGGACATTCACCTGGTGCGGCAACTTATCCAGGAAGTAGACGTCGCCGGGAAAGGCGTTGATCCCGAAGAGGCGCTCGATGAAGGGGACGATCGTGTCCAGATTGACGGTCACGGTGAGTCCGCCCAAGACCCCGAGGAGGGTCCCGGCTGTCCCGATCACAATCCCCTCCACCATGAAGATCTTCATGATGCTGGCCGCCGTGGCCCCCATCGACTTCAGGATGGCGATCTCCCTGGTCTTCTCCATCACCACCATGGTGAGCGTGCTCACAATGCCAAAGGCGGCCACCAAGACGATCATCACCAGGATGATAAACATGACCGTCTTCTCGAGCTTCAAGGCCGAGAAAAGGTTCTTGTGCATCTCCATCCACGTCCGGGTGTAGAAGGGAAATCCGAGCTCTTCCTGGATCCGGCCGGCCACCCGAGCGGCCTCATAGATATCGTCGAGCTTGATCTCCACCCCGGTAACGGCGGTGCCCATCCGGAAGAAGGCCTGGGCGGCCGGAATGGGGATATAGGCCAGTCCCGCATCGTATTCGTACATCCCGGCCTCGAAAATCCCGACCAGGGTACACTGCTTGACCCGGGGAACCATCCCGAGGGGCGTCACGCCCCCCCCGACGGGAGAGACGACATTCACCGGATCTCCGATGCGGACCCCCAGACTCGCCGCCAACGACTTGCCGAGGATGATCCCATCCTCGACCCGACGGAGGGCATCCAGGGTCCCTTCTCTCATGTTTCGTGCCAGCTCGGTGACCTTCCCCTCCTGCTGGGGATCAATCCCCCGGAGGACGGCCCCCATCACCCCCTGGCGAGACGTGAGCATGACCTGATGGAGGGTGAAGGGAGCAGCCCCGACCACATGCGGGAGCGACTCGACCCGGGGCAGGAGCTCACCCGCGTTAGTCACCCCTCCCTCGCCGAACTTGAGCAAGACGACATGGGCCGTGGTTCCCAGGATCTTGGCCCGGAGATCCCTCTCGAAGCCGCTCATGACCGAGAGGACGACGATGAGGGCCATGACGCCCAGGGCCACCCCCCCGCTTGAGATCAGCGTGATCAGGGAGATCACGGCTTCTCGCCGCTTCGACTTCAGATACCTGAGCCCGATCAGAATCTCGTAAGGCATCCGTTGACGCAGGCTCATCCCTGCTCCTTCGGGCGGAGCTGCGGAAACAGAATGACGTCGCGGATGGAGGATGAATCGGTGAGAAGCATGACCAGACGGTCGATCCCGATCCCCTCGCCCGCCGCCGGCGGCATCCCATACTCGAGGGCGCGGACGAAATCCTCATCCATCCGGTGAGCCTCCTCATCTCCGCCCTCTCGCGCCCGCAGCTGTTCCTCCAGGCGCTGACGCTGCTCCTGAGGATCGTTCAGCTCCGTATAGGCGTTCGCCAGCTCGAGCCCCGCCACGAAGAGCTCGAACCGCTGGGCCAGGCGAGGATTGTCCGGCCGACTCCTGGCCAGGGGGGACAGCTCGAGGGGGAAGTCGAGGAGGAACGTCGGCTGGATCAAGTGGGGCTCCACCAGATGCGCCATCAGCGCGTCGACAAGCTTGCCCCATCCCCACCCCGCCTGGACCGGGACGCCGCGACGGGCGGCCACGGCCCGCAGCCGCTCGGCACCTTCCAGATCCTCCTCCCGGATTCCGCCCACCTTCCGGAGCGCCTCCACGACCGTCAAGCGGGGCCAGGGGGGAGAGAGATTGACCCGCACGCCCTGGTACATGAGCTCCTCCCCGCCGAGGACAACCCGACAGAGATGGGGGAGGAGTTCCTCGGTCAGGGTCATTAAATCATGATAATCCGCGTACGCCTGATAGAACTCCAGCATGGTGAATTCGGGATTATGGCGCGTATCGATTCCCTCGTTCCGGAAGTTGCGGTTGATTTCGTATACCCGCTCCAGCCCGCCCACCAACAGGCGCTTCAGGTAGAGCTCCGGGGCGATGCGCAGATAGAGATCCATGTCCAGGGCGTTGTGGTGGGTGATGAAAGGCCGGGCAGCAGCTCCCCCCGCCACGAGCTGCATCATGGGGGTCTCCACCTCGAGGAATCCCCGCTGGTCGAAGAACTGACGGACCTCGCGGATCAGCAGCGAGCGGCGGTGAAAGACCGTCGCGACCTCCGGGTTTGCCACCAGGTCGAGATACCGCTGCCGGTAGCGGGTCTCCACGTCGACGAGGCCATGCCATTTCTCTGGCAGAGGGCGGAGAGACTTGGTCAACAGACGGAACTCCGCAGCCGCAACGGTGAGCTCGCCGGTGCGGGTCCGAAAGAGGCCACCCGTGATCCCCAGAAAATCCCCGATGTCTGTCCACTTCAGGAGGCCGTACGCCTCCTGTCCGATCCGGTCCTCGCGCAGGTAGATCTGGATCTGGCCGGTGCGGTCCTTGAGATCGGCGAAGGTCGTCTTGCCGTGGTCGCGCAGCGTCATCAGCCGACCCGCCAGGCTGACGGCCACCGCCTCGGCATCGAAGAAGGCGGCCGGTGTGTCGCGGTGCTGCTGCTGAAGGTCACCGGCCAGCGCGGTGACTTCCCAACGCAAGCCGTATGGGTCGATCCCCATCCGTCGCAGCTTCTCGAGCTTCCCCTGCCGCTCCCGGATCAGCGGACTGCTCTCCTCCACCCCGACCTCCACTGTGGCGTGGTCTGATTCGGAAAAGTGTAAAGAGGAACATTCACGTCTGTCAAGCTGAAAGGCGGCGAGCCGGCCGAAACAGATAGGCGTTCACGAAGGGGTCGATCGCCCCACTCAGGACCGCCTCGACGTTCCCGGTCTCCACGCCTGTGCGATGGTCCTTCACGAGCTGATACGGCGCGAGGATATAGGATCGGATCTGCGATCCCCAGGCGATCTCCTTCTTTTCACCGGCCAACGCCTGCATCTCCTGCTCCTGTTTCTCCCGGAAATGTTCATACAGTCGGGATCGGAGCACCTTCATGGCGAGGGCCTTGTTCTTGTGCTGGGAACGCTCATTCTGGCACGAGACTGTGGTCCCGGTCGGGAGGTGGGTGATCCGGACGGCCGAGTCGGTCACGTTCACGTGTTGCCCCCCATGTCCGCTCGCCCGGAAGGTCTCGATCTTCAGGTCCTTCTCGTTAATCACCACCTCGACCTCCTCCACCTCGGGCAGGACCGCTACCGAGGCAAAGGAGGTGTGCCGTCGGTGGCTGGCATCATAGGGTGAAATCCGGACGAGGCGATGGACCCCCACCTCGGCCCTGAGGGTGCCGTACGCGTAGGGACCGATGACAGAAACGACCGCCCCCTTGATCCCCGCTTCCTCCCCCGGCTGGAGATCGAGGACCTGCGTCTTGAAGCCTCTGCCGTCGCACCAGCGCACGTACATCCGCAGCAGCATCTGGGCCCAGTCCTGGGACTCGGTCCCGCCCGCCCCCGGATTGATCGAGAGGATGGCATTACCATGGTCGTGGGGGCCAGAGAGGAGAACGCGGAGCTCCAGATCGCTGATCCGTTGTTCCAACGTCTTGACCGTTCCCTCGACCTCCTTGAGGGCCTCGTCGTCGTTCGCCTCCCGGGCCAGTTCCAGCAGCGTTCGCTGATCTTCGACCTCACTCCTGAGCACAGCGTGGAGCGACAGCGTCTCCTTCAGCTCCCCGAGCTCCCTGAGAAGCCGTTGGGCTCGATCCGGTTCCTTCCAAAAGTCAGGGCCCTGGGCGATCTGCTCTAGCTGTTCAGCCCGCTGTGCCTTCGCCGGCAGGTCAAAGATAGGCCCAGAGGCTTTCGAGTTTCGCCACTGCCGCCTCAAGTCGCTTACCGAGTTCAACCGTCATCGTGTCCTCCTTTCCTTGCGCCCCGTCCGCCTCCTGGAGGCCAGGAGGAAGAGGCTGATGAGCACAGAGCCCCAGGCGAACAGATCCCCGCGTCTCGTATAGAACGTCCCCCCTGACCGGGGAGCCATCGTTGCCGACAGGACGGCCTCGACAAAAAGGTCGGACCGCTCCAGGATCTGGCCCGACGGGGCGACCAGGGCGGAGATCCCGGTGTTCGCCGCCCGCACCAGGTAGACCCCGTTTTCCACCGCCCGCAGCGCAGCCATACTCAGATGCTGATACGGGGCAGCGGAGTCCCCGAACCAGGCGTCATTGGTGATGTTCACCAGGAAGTCGGCCCCGGCGAGAACGTACCGACGGACCTGATCGGGAAAGATGGTCTCAAAGCAGATCAGAACCCCAAAGCGCCCCTTGGGGGTCTCGAAGACCGTGAAGGCCTCTCCGGCGCTAAAATCGCCGATCCCGGCCGCCATTTTGTGCACGAAAAAGAGGAGCGATGACAAGGGAACGTATTCCCCAAAGGGGACCAGATGCATCTTATCATATTTTTGCACAATCTCCCCCGCCGGCGAGATGAGGAAGGCGCTGTTGTAGTAGCGAGGCGAGGCGTCGCTCACGCGATCCGGGCTCCCGATCAAGAGAGGCGCCTGCACCTCCATCGCGAGGTCGAGGACCCGTCGTGTCAACGGCCCCCCCTCCCGGAGGAAAAAAGGGACGGCGGTCTCGGGCCAGACGATGAGGTCCGACCCCCGGTCTGCCCTGCGGGTCAGACGATCATAGACGGCGATCGTCCGGCCCGCGAACCCCGGGTCCCACTTGATCCCCTGCGCGATATTCCCCTGGACGACCGATACCCGGATCTCCCTGCGGGGGATCTCGGCCAACACCCTCCGTCCCATGCCGAACACCACTGTCCCGATGAGGAGCACGCCTACCCCCAGCACGGGCATCAAGGCCTGCCGCGCGCTCCGTCGCCCATGAAGGCAGGCGAGCGCCACCGCGGCATTGACTAGAACCAGCAGAAATGAGACCCCGTAGACGCCCGTGATTGATGCGATCTGGATGATCGAAAGGCTCCTGTACTGGGTATACCCCAGGAGATTCCAGGGAAAGCCGGTCAGGAGGAAGGTGCGCAGATATTCGAGGCCGACCCACAAAGTCGCAGCACCCACGAGATAGCCGAGACCGCCTTCGGGTGACAGTCGCGTGACCCCGAACGCAAAGACCCCCACGTAGAGCCCAAGGTAGAGCGAAAGCACGACAAGAAGCAGGACGCCGACAGGGAGGGGAAGCCCTCCGTACGCGGTCATCGTATGAACGACCCAGGGGATGCTCATGAGCGAGAAGACTGCCCCTGCGATGATCCCCAGATACGTGCCCTGCAGGGCAGGGACGCCGTCCAGCCCTACCAGGAGGGGGATGAGGGCGACGAAGGCGAGAGGGGCCAAGTCAAACCTGGGAAAGCTCAGCGCAAGGAGAACGCCGCTCAAGGCTGCCAGGCCTCCCCGCGAGACCATCACGCGCCAAGCGAGAGGGCTTTCTCGCGCCGCCGCTAGATCCATTCCATCCTGACCCAGAGGTAGAAGACGGGGAGTGCAAAGAGGAGGCTGTCCAGCCTGTCGAGCATCCCTCCATGACCGGGGATGAGGTCACCTGTGTCTTTCACGTGGAAGGCGCGTTTGATGCCAGACTCGACCAAGTCTCCCAGCTGTCCCGCACCCCCGATCACGGCCCCCAGAAGGAGGCTGGAGAGAAAGGGAACCGGCATGCCCAAGGCGCGCGTACCCATCCAGGACGCGAGCATGCTCGCCACCAATCCGGCCACACTCCCCTCGACAGATTTCTTGGGGCTGAGCCGCGAGGCCAACGGCCGGCGCCCCAGGCGTGACCCGATGTAGAATGCGGCGGTATCTCCAATCCAGACGATGCTGCACGCGAGAAGGATGTAGCGCACGCCCTCCGGCATCCCTCTGAGGGCCACGGCGAAGCTCAGGGGACCGGCGACATACAGGACCCCGACAACACAGAGGCTGGCGTGACGAAGGTTGGCCTCCATGTTCTCTCCACCCCCGACGACACGGGAAAGCTCCAGCAACAGCAAGAGGAGCACGCCCGGACCGAACCACTCCATACCGCGGAGTGCGGTCGCCCCGACAAGCCCGGCCGTCCCCAGCAGGGCCAGCACCCGCCAGGGAACGGAGGGATCGACCAGCCGGGTGAACTCCCACACGCTGATCACCGCGGCCACCATCGCCAGCAGGGCAAATCCCCTTTCCCCGCCGTAGATGACGAGGAGGAGAAAGGGAAAAAGGAGGATCAGGGCGCTCAGGAGCCTTCTGCCGTGCACGGCCAGATCCCCACGAGAGACAACTCGGCCCACCGGAGGTCCCGGGAGGCATCTCTGCGACTGGGCAGGGGAAAAGAAAAAAGATCGTCGGGGGAGGGATGGATGAAAGCGTTCAAGAGCCACGCCTGGCCGCGGGGGGACGTCTGTCAGAACTCAAGGATCTCCTTCTCCTTGGTGGTCAAGGCCGTCTCGAGTTCCTTGATGTACTTGTCGGTGAGCTTCTGAACCGAGTCGCCACCCTTCTTGAGATCATCTTTGGTGATCTTCTTCTGCTTCTCGAGGGCCTTGAGCTTTTCGTTGGCGTCGCGCCGGAGATTCCGAATGGCAACCCGCCCCTCTTCCGCGATGCGCCGCACGACACGGACCAACTCCTTTCGCCGCTCTTCGGTGAGGGGCGGGATGGCGATCCGGATCGCCCGCCCGTCGCTCGACGGAGTGATCCCCAGGCCCGATTTCAGAATCGCCTTTTCGATAGCTGCGACCAGGTTCGGATCCCAAGGCTGGATGGTGATCAGACGAGTCTCGGGGGTGGCCACGGTGGCCACCTGCTGGAGCGGAGTCATGCGTCCATAACATTCCACGGTGATCCCTTGCAGGAGCGCCGCAGAGGCGCGACCGGTTCGGACCCCGGCAAAGTCCCGCCCCACCGCCTCGATCCCCTTCTTCATGGCCCCCTCTGCCCGATCCAACACATCCTTGACCATGGCCTACCGTTCCTTGACGATGGTCCCCACCCGCTCCCCCAACACCAGCCCCTTCAAGCGTCCCCGTTCATGGAGGTTGAAGACCACGATGGGAAACCGGTTGTCCATGCAGAGCGAGATGGCCGTGGAATCCATCACCTTCAGCTTCTGACTGAGCACCTCGATATAGCTCAGCTCCTCGAACTTCTGGGCGGTCGCGTCCTGCAGCGGATCGGCCGTATACACCCCGTCCACCTTCGTGGCTTTAAAGACTATCTCTGCCCCGATCTCGATGGCCCTGAGCGCCGCCGCGGTGTCCGTCGAGAAGTATGGATTGCCGGTCCCGCCGACCAAGATCACCACCCGACCCTTCTCCAAATGCCGGATGGCCCGACGGCGAATGAAGGGCTCCGCAACCTCTCGCATCTCCATGGCCGACTGTACGCGTGTGTCGACCCAGCGCTTCTCCAGAGCATCCTGCAGCGCCAGACCGTTCAGGACCGTCGCCAACATCCCCATGTAGTCGGCGGTGGCCCGATCCATGCCGCCCGCGGTCGCCGCCAGGCCGCGGAAGATATTGCCGCCCCCCACCACCACCGCGATCTGGACCCCCAAAGCGTGGACCGCCTCGATTTCCCCAGCGACAAAGTGAATCACCTCGGGGCTGATCCCATACCCCTGGTCTCCCGCCAACGCCTCCCCACTGACCTTGAGGACGATTCGCTTGTATTTCAGCTCCATAGCACCGTCTGCACGTCCGAAGTCCGAAGTCCGATGTCATCGGATCCCTTTGTGCCACGGCTCCGCAAGGTGGAGCTCCTCGAGACCTCGGACATCGGACCTAGGACATCGGACTCTTGTTGTCGGACGCCTCGCCGAGTTGGTATCGGCAGAAGCGTCGGACCACGATGTTTTCCCCGATCGTGCTGATGGCCTCCTGGATGACCTGTTCGACTGTCCGCTCCGGGTCCTTGACAAAAGGTTGGTTCATCAAACACGTCTCGACGAAGAATTTCTCCAGCCGGCCCTGCACAATCCGCTCGACGACTTCGGGCGCCTTGCTGCTGCCCGCTGCCTGCACCTGCAAGATCCGCCGCTCCTCGGCGAGCACCGTCTCGGGCACCTCCTCCCGCCGAAGGTAGAAGGGATTCATGGCCGCCACGTGCATCGCCAGATCCTTGGTCAAGGCCTGGAATGGTTCGGTCCGGGCCACAAAATCGGTCTCGCAGTTCACCTCGATCAACACCCCGATCCGGCCGCCGGGATGGACGTAGGCGACGATCAGCCCATCGGTCGCCGGCCGCCCCGCCTTCCGGGCCGCCTTCGCCATCCCCCGCTCCCGGAGGATGGCGACTGCCCGTTCGAAATCCCCCCGAGCCTCCGCCAGGGCTGACTTGCACTCCATCACGCCCGCCCCGGTCTTCATTCGGAGCTCCTTGACCTGCGACGCCGCGATCTCCATCAGTGGTTTCCCATTCCGGCCGTCCAAGCCCTCGCGGACGGCCTGCCGTTACCTGCCCACATCGTGCAGGGCCTCGACCTCCCCCGCCTCGACGGCCGGCAACGCCCCGACCGCGGCCTCACCCGCCGCCTCGGCCCCTTCGAGTATCTCCCGTTCCAGTCCCCGGTCAACCACTCCCCGCCCCTCCAGAACCGCGTCGGCCAATAGGGACGTAATCAGCTTGATGGAGCGGATGGCATCATCATTGCCCGGGATCGGGTAGTCAATCTCGTCCGGATCACAGTTGGTGTCCACCAAGGCCACCACGGGGATGCCAAGGCGCCGGGCCTCCCGAACGGCGATCCGCTCCTTCTTGGTATCAACGACCACGATGGCCCCGGGCAGCCGACTCATCTCTTTGATCCCCGCCAGCGTCCGGTTCAACTTTGCGATCTCGCGGCCGAGATGCAGCGCCTCCTTTTTCGGGAGGCTCTCGAGGCTGCCATCCGACTGCATCTGCTCCAGTTGCTTGAGCCGGTTGACGCTCTTCCGGATGGTCTGGAAATTCGTCAAGGTCCCGCCGAGCCAGCGATGATGCACGTAAAACATCCCGCTCCGTTCCGCCCCTTCTTTGACGGAATCCGCCGCCTGCCGCTTGGTCCCCACAAAGAGGACGGACTCTCCACGCCCGGCGAGCTCCTCGACGAACCGGCACGCCTCATTGAACTTCTCGATGGTCTTCTGGAGGTCAATGATATAGATGCCGTTCCGCTCCCCGAAGAGATACTTCTTCATCTTCGGGTTCCAGCGCTTGGTCTGGTGTCCGAAGTGCACTCCCGCTTCCAAGAGCTCTTTCATCGTCACATCCGGCATAGATGCCTCCTCTCCACCGGTTCATCCGCCGCCCTCTTCACCTCTTCCGGGCCATTTGCCCAACGCAAACACCGGCCGGAAGATCCGAAGGCGTGTGTATTGTGGTCTATCGCAATCCACTCTCTCATATCACATCCGGAGCCCATCTGACAAGCCAC
>CAYSDK010000008.1:0-6462 GCA_964429865.1 uncultured bacterium | reverse complement strand
GGTCTATCGCAATCCACTCTCTCATATCACATCCGGAGCCCATCTGACAAGCCACGTTCGGGTGTTGGGTGTTGGGTTCGTTGAGTCTGTTGGGTTTGTTGGGTTTAAACCCAAAGAACCCCAGGACTCGCTCGGTCGTCGGTCGTCGGTGATCGGTGATCAAGGATCAGCTGCGATAGGTAACGTTCGCCCGCACGTACTCGTAGCCCAGATCGGTGGTCCAGACGACCGCCGCTCCCTCTCCCAGGTTGAGATCGATCGCCACGACAAACTCGCGGAGAGCCATGACCTTGTGGGCTGCCTCCTCGGCCTCCGAGCCGAGACCGACGCCGCCTGAAACCACGGGCACCTCTCCGATCCTGATATTGATCGCATCGGGATCCACATCGACCCCGGAAGCCCCGATGGCTGCCATGATCCGTCCCCAGTTGCAGTCCTGAGCGAAAAAGGTGGTCTTCACCAGGGGGGAATTGGCGACCCCGAAGGCAATGCGCCGCGCCGCCTCGGGAGAGGGGGCCCCGGCCACCTGAACCGTCACAAGCTTGGTCGCCCCCTCGCCGTCGGCCACGATCTTCTTCGCCAGCGTCCGGGTGACCTCCACGAGAGCCTCCCGGAAGGCTGTCCATCCTGGCGCCCCCGGGTGAAGCGGGGGGCCCCCGGCTTTGCCGGTAGCAAAGCAGAGGACCGTATCGTTGGTACTGGTATCTCCATCCACCGTGATGCAGTGAAAGGACCGGTCAACCGCCTCGACGAGGAGCGCCTGAAGGTCAGGGGCTTGAACGACGGCATCAGTGGCGAGAAAGCCGAGCATGGTGGCCATTCGGGGGGCGATCATCCCCGCGCCCTTTGTCATGCCCCCTACGTGGACTCGACGTCCCTCCACATCCACTGCAACCGCCGCCTCCTTCGGGACCGTGTCGGTCGTCATGATCGCCCGGGCAGCCTCGGGTCCCCCGTCCTCCCGAAGCCGAGCGGCCGCCTCGCGAATTCCCCAGGCGACGCGGTCTATCGGAAGTGTCTGGCCGATGATCCCCGTAGAGCACACAAAGGTTTCCTCCACCGGACACCCCACGGCGGTAGCGGTGAGTTGGGCCATCCTCTCGGCATCCTGGAGCCCCTGAAGCCCAGTGCAGGCGTTGGCATTGCCGCTGTTGACCACAATCGCCGACAGGCGCCTACCTCCCTGCAGACGCTTTTGGCACCAGAGGACCGGGGCCGCCTTGACCCGGTTGGTGGTGAAGACCCCTGCCACCGGGCTGGGCTCCGCGGTCCGGATGAGGGCAAGGTCCGGCTTCGCCTGCTTGATGCCGCAGTGCACCCCCGCCGCCCGCACCCCACGGACGGCCGTAATTCCACCTGCCAATTCTTGAAAGCGTTCACGGTTCATGGGTCACAGTCCAAGGTCCGAAGTCCGACGTCCGATGTCGCTAAGAGCGAGGAGGGGGTTTCTTATGGCGCCGCTGAGGAAGGTCCCTCCGAGCTCTTGGCTGGCGGTCGTCGGTCATCCGTCGTCGGATTGCATCCTACGGGAAGATCGGGGGGCCTGAGATCCCTGTCGTCTCCTCAAGTCCGACCATCAGGTTCATCGCCTGGATCGCCTGACCTGCCGCCCCCTTCACCAGATTATCGAGAGCCGTGATGATGATAACCCTCCCCGCCCGCGAATCCACCGCAACCCCGATGTCGCAGTAATTCGAGCCCCAGACCTGCTTAGTCTCGGGAAAGGTCCCCGGAGGCAGGACCCTGAGGAAGGGTTCTCCCTTATACGCGTGGTGAAAGAGCTCGTGCAGGCTCTCCACTACCATCGGGGAGGTCAAGGTCGCGTAGATGGTGCTCAGGATGCCGCGGGTCATCGGGACCAGATGGGGCGTAAAAGAGAGAACCACCTCCTGTCCTGCGAGCCGCGAAAGCTCTTGCTCCATTTCGGGCGTGTGGCGGTGGGAGGCAACCGCATAGGCCTTGAAGTTCTCGTTCGCCTCGGAAAAGTGAAGGGGCAGATCGAGCTTGCGCCCCGCTCCGGAGGTCCCAGAGGCCGCATTCACGATGATCGAATCCAGGGCGATTTTTCTCGCACGCACGAGTGGCTGAAGACCCAGCAGGGCCCCTGTCGGATAACAACCGGGGACAGCGACCAATCGGGCCTGTCGGATACTGTCCCGGTAAAGCTCCGGCAGGCCACACACCGCCTCTGTAAGGAGGTGGGGCACCGGATGGGCCGCCCGATACCACCGTTCGTAGACCGCAGGGTCCCGGAGACGAAAGTCGGCGCTGAGATCGATCACGCGGCACCCGGCCTGGAGGAGAGCGGCGGCTGGCGTAGCCGAGGCGGTATGCGGCAAGGCCAGAAAGACGATCTCCGCCACCGAGGCGAGCCTCGTCGGGTCCAGGGGCTCGAAGAACAGGTCCACGAGTCCGGAGAGGCCGGGCAGGGCCGCCCTCACCGGTTTGCCGGTGTAGGTCTCAGACGTCGCCGCCGCCACCTCCACCGCCGGATGCTGAACCAAAAGCCTGAGGAGTTCCGCACCGGTGTACCCGCTGGCCCCGGCGACGGCCACCTTTCGCTTCATCCCGACAATCCTTTCCCTTGTAGACATCGAGACACAAAAAAAGGAAGGTCACCCGGGTGACCCTCCTTTTTCGCACCCATGCTCCGGCTAGCGTTTGGAGAACTGGAATCGTGCGCGGGCCCCCCGTTGTCCGTACTTCTTGCGCTCTTTGACGCGGGGATCCCTGGTGAGCAGGCCCGCTTGCCGAAGGGGAGGACGGTGTCCCCCATCCACCGCCAGCAGGGCCCGAGAGATCCCGTGTCGAATCGCCTCCGCCTGCCCCGTACTGCCGCCCCCCCGGACATCGGCGATGACATCATACTTTCCCTCTACGCCGACGATCTTCAGGGGTTGGGCGATCACCATGCGAAGGGTGGCCCGGCCAAAATACTCGTCCATCGGCCGGCGGTTGACCACGATCCGGCCCTCCCCCGGTTTCAGTCGGACCCGGGCCACCGCGCTCTTCCGTCTTCCGGTCCCGTAATAGCCTCCTGTGGTATTGGCCACGACGCTCCTCACCGAACCGCTAAGGGAACAGGTTTCTGGGCCTGGTGCGGATGCTTCTCACCGGCGTACACCTTGAGCTTCCGGTAGAGGGCATCCCCTAACTTGCTCTTGGGAAGCATGCCCCGGACCGCACGCTGGATCAGGCGTTCAGGATGCTTCTTCAGCAGGTCACCCGCGGCCGTCGCCTTCAGCCCTCCGGGGTACCGCGAGGACTGGTAATAGATCTTCTGCCGTAATTTCTTGCCGGTGAGCAGGATCTTCTGGGCGTTGACGACGATCACAAAGTCCCCGGTGTCCACATGGGGGGTGAACTGGGGCTTCCGCTTGCCCCGAAGGACCATCGCCACCTCGCTGGCAAGCCGTCCCAAGACCTTGCCCTGCGCATCGACGACATACCAGTGCCGTTCGACCTCGCCCGGCTTCGCACTATACGTCCGCCCCGCCAACATCCGAATGCCCCCTCTTGGCCTCCCGGAAAACCCATGTATTGTACCACTATTTCTTCCTCTGTCAACCCAATGCTTCAATCAAGATAGAGCTCCCACTTGACCTTAGTAATGACGCCGTTCTGTATGACGAAACGGACGGTATCTGTTTCACCGGAATACGAGTAAACATCTCCCTTGATTTCGTCCGGTTCCCCGAGAACGCGTTCCAGCTCGGCACCTGGGGTGCCTATATCTAGACCGTGTTTGATCTTAAATCTCGGGCTCGTTATCTCGACCTCCTCAAGGAAGAGGCGCTTGTGATCCTTTGCTGGGAAATACGCCCTGACGTACAGCCCGTCGTAATACAGCTCACGAACCTCGTCGATTTGGTTTTCGACATGGGGGTTCCTCACCGTTGAAATGACTTCGCGCTCGATCCTTCCAACCGCCTTGAGATCCATGAGAGATGTTCCCAAGTCGAAAGCCCAGCCCTGAGTCACAAATTCATTAATCGTTTCGTAGGATTTCGGGTCGCGCTGCGCTGTCAACCCGATGGCAGGAACCGCCAGAGCGACAAGAGCAGTCAGCACCCCTAATGGTCCACCACGTCCAAATAAAGATATCAATGTCAGACCCTCGTCCCCCCCCCCGACAAGAGTCAGGCGCGCGGGTCACGGCGTCGCCTGCACTCCTTGGTTCGACTTCTCTGTCCCGTACTTCTGGCAGAATTCCTCGACCACCCGCCACAAGTCTGGAGTGAGGCACTGCTGCACCCGGGTTGGGATGTCGGGGGGTATGCCGCCGTAGAATGCTTCCGCAATGCCACCCGTTATGCAGGCTAGGGTGTCGCTATCGCCGCCAAGTGAGATGGCATTGCGTACGGCATCCTCGTATGAGATGGAATCGAGGAACGCAATGATGGCCTCGGGTACTGTCCCCTGACAGGAGACATCAAAAGAGTACTTCGGACGGATGTCCTCAACGGTTCGGTTCAAGTCGTATCCGAACCGATCCGTAATCTCTTGTCTGATCTGCTGCTTGTCGCGGGATGTTCGGGCGAGAAACACTGCAAGAGCCGTCGCCTCCGCTCCTTTGATGCCTTCTGGGTGGCTGTGT
The DNA here is from genome assembly GCA_964429865.1 of uncultured bacterium. Taxonomy (GTDB): domain Bacteria; phylum Methylomirabilota; class Methylomirabilia; order Methylomirabilales; family CSP1-5; genus CSP1-5. The sequence goes on along the minus strand of CAYSDK010000008.1, from coordinate 1,865 downwards.
GAGATCCGGGCAGTCTCGGCTGCTTGCTGCAGCACCTCGTTATCTGTCGAGAAGGCGAAGCCCACGGGACTAACGCGCATCGCTGCGCCGTTTCCCCAACTGCTGTAGGGCTGGGGATTCTCGGAATGTAGCCAGCGCCTGAATGTGCCGCTATACCCGGCGCCGGGATAACGCCGGCCAATCTCCAGGACCGAGCGCAAGTATGAGCGACCTGTGAGAATGGCATCGGCAATGGCCAGAGTCAGCACTGTGTCGTCGGTGAAGTGACAATCAGGGTGAAAAAGCGGGAAGTCCTTGGTCTTGATCGGGCAGCGCTCATATACCGATCCAATGATGTCTCCGGCAACGGCTCCAATCATGTCTCGTCTTCCTCAGTCGAACAGCGCGGATCAGCTGCGAGGGCCGCGCCGCCTGACCGTCGCAAACCTCGTCAGCTGCATTCGCTTGTTGGGCTGCTCGTTGCTCATTGCGGTGTGGTCAGCAGTGCTCCCCGAGCAAGAGCATAGGGAGCCTCGTCACGGAGCCGCCAGCGCCACACGACATCGGAGCCGGGCACGGCCGGACCGATGTGGTCCCTCCCCATTCGCAGGTGAATCGGTGAGCCTTGGTGAAGCACGACATCGATGTCGAGGTCGGGGCTCACCTTACCCGTCTTGAAGGGCTCCAGATCGTGCAAGCCGCGGACGAACGCCTCCACGTGCTCCGCATGCGTGAGCTGCCCAGTGGCGTTGTTCCCCCGCACCACGACAGCCTTCACGTGCTCCGCGGCGACACCCTGGAGGGGCGACACCGGCGGCGCCCCGCACCCCAACGTGAGACCCACGATTGCGAAGGTTATCCACTCCGCTCCTCTCACTTGGCGTGATTCCTCCCTGCAGGCCAACTATCAAGTGAGCTGCAAAGGTACTACGCTTTCTGGGCAGTCTATCTCGTACGGCTCCGGCTCCCGTATGACGCAAGATCTGCTGGATTGTCCGTCACGTACCAAAGCGTTGTCAAGCTAGCCCTCTCCGAAAAATACTGCCACTCTGGCTGTCTATTGCCCTACTGGCCGGAACCTATTTCTGCCCAAACCACCATCAAGGTCCGCGCAACATCAGCCAGGACGCAGCAGGACGCAGGGTCAGGTCTTGCAATCCGAGTACTCTCACTCGTGCATCACATCTAGACCAACCCATCATCCATAACCACCGGAAGACCCTTCGGAGATCGCCGGCAGTATATCGAATACCCCGGCGCCTATTTGACCTTCTCCCAGTGGTCCACGAAGGCGCCCGGTCTGGAGGCCGTGAACTTGTCGCCTTCGAAGACGACGAAGGGCTCACCGTAGAGGGGGAGCTGGAACTCGATCCGGCTGCCCTTGACCGCTACCGGCGATGTGCCGTTCGGCTCTAACAGGTCGTAGGTCACGCCCGTGCCACCAATCTCGTCGTTCAGCATGTAGTACTCGCTCTTCTCATTGTACTCCTTCTCGGTGAGCTTGTACGTTGCGACGTAAGCGATGGAAAACAACTTGCCCTTCGCATCTTTCCAGTAGACGTTGAAGTTTCGGTACTGCTTCGTGTAGGTCATCAGGCCTAGAAAATCCGACGGCCATTGCTTCGTGCCGTCCGGCAGATCCCGCCGGACCAGCCTGTAGGTGCCTTCGATGCTGAGCGGCTTGGAGGTTTCGCCCGCCGCCTGCGGTCCGAAAAGGAACAGTACCACCCCACATGTCACGACCACCGTCCAGAGACTCCCAAGGCCGGGCTTCCGTCGCATCGCGCCCTCCTTTCGACTCGAAAATTGTTCTCTGACCCCAATTTACTTTCTCTTGCAGATATCCCTGGGCCGATAGCGTGGCCACATCTTTTCCGTCCCGACGC
>CAYSDK010000007.1:41400-44136 GCA_964429865.1 uncultured bacterium | reverse complement strand
TTGAGACTAGGGTCTCGGGTCTCCTGTCTCCGGTCTCATGTCTCTCGTTGCTGACCGTTGACGGCTGATTGCTGACTGCCCTCCTCATCTTAGTTTGAGCGTGGTGAGTGAGATGAGCGCCAACAGGAACGAAATAATCCAGAACCGCACAATGATCTTGGGTTCGGCGACCCCGTTGAGTTCGTAATGATGGTGGATAGGCGCCATGCGAAAGATCCGCCGCCCGGTGGTCTTGTACGAGAAGACCTGAAGGAGGACCGAGATCGCCTCAATGACGAAGACCCCTCCGATGATCACGAGCAGCAGCTCATGCTTGGTCAGCACCGCCAACAGGGCAAGGGCCGTCCCGAGTGCCAACGATCCGGTGTCCCCCATAAAGATCTGCGCGGGATAGGCATTGAACCAGAGAAACCCCAGCGAAGCCCCCACCACCGCGCCCCCAAAAATGGTGAGTTCACTCGATTCGCGAACGTAGATCACCTGAAGGTAGCGGGCGATGGCGCCATGCCCGGCCATGTAGGCCAGGACGGTGTAGGCGCCAGCCGCCATGATCATCGGGCCGGTCGCGAGCCCGTCCAGGCCGTCGGTGAGGTTCACGGCGTTACTACAGCCGACGATGACGAGCATCACCAGGAGGACGTAGACCCACTCCAGGTCCGGTACCAACCACTTGACAAAGGGGATGCTCAGGCGCGTGGTGAATTCGTCCACCGGGCTGAGATAGAGGTAGAGACCCACGCCGAGCCCCAGCATGATCTGCCAGGCAAATTTGTAGCGCGGGGCCAACCCTTTGCTGCTCTTCCGCCTCAGCTTCAGGTAATCATCGCAAAACCCCACGGCGCCCATCCCCAGTGTCCCCAGGAGGATCACCCAGACAAATCGATAGGTCAGGTTTGCCCACAAGAGCGTCGATCCGATGACCGCGGCAACAATCAGGACTCCCCCCATCGTGGGCGTTCCGGCCTTGCCGAGGTGGGTTCGCGGTCCATCCTCCCGGATCTGCTGCCCGATGTGTAGCACCCGAAGTCGCTCGATGATATAGGGACCTAGGACAAGGCTGAGCAAGAGGGATGTGACGATGGCGCCGGCCGTGCGGAACGTCACATAGCGGAAGACATTGAAGACCGTGTGGTAATCGACCAGCGGATACAGAAGGTGGTAGAGCATCACAACCCCTCGAGGAGCTTTTCAAGCCCCATCCCTCGCGACGCTTTCAAGAGGATCCAGGGCGCCCTGGTCACGTGCGCCCTGAGCACCGCCCGGGCCTCCCCATGGTCGCGGCAGTAGTGAATCCTGGTGACGTCTAACCCATTGAGGGCAGCCCCCTCGCCGATGGCTCGGGCGCGTTCTCCCACCGCGATCAGCAGTGCCGGCCGCCCCCGCGCCACTAAGGCCCCGATGCGCCGATGGGCCGCCTCCGAGACTGATCCCAGCTCCAGCATGTCCCCGAGCACGACGATGGCCTCCCGCCCCTTGGAGAGCCGGACGAAGGCCTCGAGCGACGCCGCCATCGAGGTCGGATTCGCATTATAGGCATCGTTGACGATCACGGCCCCCGAGGGATGGAGGATCCTTTCCATGCGCATGGGTGCGGCCGGCGCCTGCTCGAGCCCCGCGGCGATCGCGTCCAGGTCAAGACCGAAGGCGGTCCCGACGGCGGCCGCGGCCAGCGCGTTCCACACATTCAGACGGCCCGGGGTGTTCAGGCGGACCAACCGTTCCTTCCTCCCCGCAGCAAGGGTGAAGAGCGTCTGGCCGTCCCGGCCACTTCGAACCCGCTCCGCCCGGACATCCGCCCGCCCGTCAAGGCCGAAGGTGATCAGACGGCCCCGGACCCTGGGGAAGAGCCGAGTGAGATACGGATCATCCCTGTTCAGGACGGCCACGCGGTCCCCCGTGAGAAACGGGAGGAGTTCCCCCTTCGCCTCGGCCACCTCTTCTACCGACCCGAGAAACTCGAGATGCGCCTCTCCAATATTGGTGATCACCCCCACATCCGGCTGCGCCATCTCTGCCAGGCGATGGATCTCCCCCCGCGCGTTCATGCCCAGCTCGAGGACCGCGGCCTGGTGCTCTCGCCGGAGCTGGAAGAGGGTGAGGGGCACGCCGATCAGATTGTTGAGGTTCCCCGATGAGACAAGAACGCGATATCCCTGGCGCAGGACGCTCCCCGTCATCTCTTTCGTGGTGGTCTTCCCGTTGCTTCCCGTAATCGCCACAACCCTCGCCGGATAACGCCTGCGCCAGCACTCTGCAATCTGGCCCAATGCCCACTGCGTCTCCTCGACCTGAATCACGACGAAACCGGGTGGAAGAGGGATGCTGGGGGGTGCTGAAACCACACACCCGAGAGCCCCCTTGGCTGCCGCCCCTGACAGGAAGGCATGACCATCGAAGCTCTTGCCCTTGAGGGCGATGAAAAGGTCACCGGGCTTGAGGGTTCGGCTGTCCGTGGAGAAACTTGCCATCTCCCGGTCCGGGTCGCCGGCGACGAGCGTCCCCTTCGTGGCCCCCACTACCTCCTGCACTGTTAACCCCACCATATCGCCATTCCGATGATTCAACGGCCATCCCAGCGTCTTGCGTCCACCGTCCACGGGTGGTTGGTGATTCGTGATTGGTGGTTGGGAAGGAACACCAATCACCAGCCACTAGTCACCAGTCACCTGGTTCCTCCGTTGTAGCCGAGCTCCCCCAGGACCTCGCGGGCCACCTCCCGGTCATCGAAGGGAATCT
>CAYSDK010000007.1:27991-41300 GCA_964429865.1 uncultured bacterium | reverse complement strand
TAGCCGAGCTCCCCCAGGACCTCGCGGGCCACCTCCCGGTCATCGAAGGGAATCTTCGTCTCACCGACGACCTGTGTCGTCTCGTGTCCCTTGCCGGCGATCAGGATGACATCGCCGGGCCGGGCCTCCCCCACCGCCGCCCTCACGGCGTCACGCCGATCAACGCAGCGCATCGTCCTCTCCGCCCCGCCCGACACGCTTCGGACCCCCGCCTCGATCTCCTCCAAGATGGCCTCGGGTGATTCGCTCCTCGGGTTATCGGAGGTGAGGATCACCCGATCGGCCCACCGCACGACCGCCTCTCCCATCAGCGGGCGCTTCTTCCGGTCCCGGTCGCCGCCGCACCCGAAGAGGACGATCAGCCGACCCGCGGAGAGCTCCCGCAGAGACCGGAGGACCCACTCGAGGGCATCAGGGGTGTGGGCGTAATCCACCACGACCTTGAAGGGCTGTCCGCACTCGACCGGTTCCAGCCGGCCGGGGATGCGATGCACCGTGACCAGACCCTCGAGGACCCGCTCGATGGGGATCTTGAGCGCTCCCCCCACACCCACCGCGGCCAGGAGGTTATAGAGATTGTGCCGACCAAGCAGCGGGGATCGCAATCCGCCCGTCCCCCACGGGGTGCGGATGAAGGCACGGATCCCCTGAAGGTCATACGCAGGAGCCACCGCAGTCACATCCGCCTCAGTCGTCAGCCCGTACGTGACCACAGCGGCACGCGCCATCTCGCGGAGCCGCTTGCCCGCCGGGTCATCCAGGTTGATGACGGCCGTGCCGCCCTTCTCCCGGAGCATCGTGAAGAGCTGAGCCTTGGCGGCGAAATAGTCTTCCATCGTTTCGTGGAAGTCGAGGTGATCCTGGGTCAGGTTGGTGAAGACGGCGACGTCAAAGGCACACTCCGCCACCCGATGCAGCACCAGGGAGTGGGAGGAGACCTCTATAACGGCGGCGTCCGCCCCCTGACCACGCATCCACCGGAGGAGCGCCTGCAAATCCGAGGCCTCAGGGGTGGTCCGCTCTGCCTCGCGGCGGACCCCCCCGCACCGGTACTCGACCGTCCCGATAATCCCGGCCCGGTGGCCGCCGGCCTGGAGCGCCGCCTCGACCAGATAGCTCACGGTCGTCTTGCCATTGGTCCCCGTGATCCCCGTGAGACACAGCTCATGTGACGGCGCGTCGTAAAAGCGCGCCGCCACATGAGAGAGGGCGCGGCGCGTCTCCTCAACCTGGACGATAGTCCCAGGCACCGGTGCGCCCCCGGCGCCTCGCACATCCCGCTCAACGAGGCAAGCACCCGCCCCCCGACTGAGCGCCTCGGGGATGAACCGATGGCCGTCATGTCGCGCTCCCCGGATGCACACAAAGAGGCTCTGGGGTCGCGTCCGCCGGGAGTCGTACTCGACCGAGGCGATCTCCTGGTCTAACGCCCCCTGCAGGAGCCTGTGGGGAAAGCCGTCAATTAAATTTCGGAGAGGCTTCATCACGCCTCCGAGCAACTCGCTCGGTTGAGGTGGCAGGGGGGGACGCAAGATAGTTCAAGGTCTCCCGGGCGATCTCTCGAAAGACGGGGGCTGCGACGGTCCCCCCCCAGGCAATGCCCTGGGGCTCATCGACCAAGACGAGGATGGCGAGCCTTGGGTCCTCGGCGGGGACGTAGCCGACAAAAAACGCCACCACCTTCGTGGGCGAATAGCGCCCGGTCTCACGATCGAGCTTTTGCGCGGTGCCGGTCTTGCCCGCGACTCGGTAGCCGGGAAGCGCCGCCCCCTGCCCGGTCCCCCGCTCGACGACCTCGGTGAGGATCGACGTAAGGGTTCGGGCAGTCTCAGACGAGATGACGCGCCTGACCGCCAGGGGTCTGGTCTCCTCGACGCTCCCATCGGGATGGCGAACCGCCAGGAGCGCACGGGGCCGGATCAGGGACCCCCCGTTGGCCACGGCGCTCATGGCGCTGATCATCTGAAGCGCCGTCGCTGAGATCTCGTGGCCGATGGAGAGGGCGCCCAGAGAGAGCTGTGACCAGTGCCGCGGCCGGCGAATGACTCCGTGGTTTTCACCGGGCAGATCCACGCCGGTCGGGACGCCGAAGCCGAAGCTCGTGATGTAGCTATAGAACCGCTCTTTTCCCACCTTCATCCCCACCTTGACGGCCCCCACGTTGCTGGAGAAGGCCATGACGTCCCGGAAGGTCATCCACCCGTGTTTCTCGTGGTCCCGGATCGTGACCCCCGCGACCTCGATGGCCCCCTCTTCGCCGTAGAAGAGATCGTCGGGGCGCACCAGTCGCTCCTCGAGCGCCGCCGCGGCAAGGACGAGTTTGAAGGCCGATCCGGGCTCATAGGGATCGGTGAGGGCCCGATTCCGGCGAAAGGCGGGGGACGTACTCGCGTAGGCGCTGGGGTTATACGCGGGGCTGTTGGCGAGGGCCAGGATCTCCCCCGTCGTGGGATCCATCACAATGGCCGTCCCGGCCCTCGCCCCGGAGCGTCGCACCGCCGCGTCGAGTTCCCGCTCTGCTACATGCTGGATGACCTCGTCAATGGTCAGGTAGAGATCGGCGCCCGGGTGAGTCTCCTTGAATTCGCGAAAGACGATCCTGCCCCGGGCGTCCACGCGACTCACGAAGGACCGCGGTCCGCCGGTCAGCAGACGCTCGTATGCAAGCTCGAGCCCCTCCAATCCTCTGTTATCAACCCCCGCGAATCCGATGAGGTGTGCCGCGAGGTCCTTCTTAGGATAATACCGTTTCCCTTCAGGCACAAGGCCGACTCCCGGAAGGCTCAGCCTCGAAACGGCCTCCGCCTGTTCGGGATCCACCTGGCGTTGGATCCACACGAAGGGTTGATCACTGCGGAGCTTCGCCTGAATCTCGCGGACGGGAAGCTTGAGGACCCGGGCCAGCCGCGTCGCGGTGGCGCTCGGGTCCTGCACCAGGCCCGGATGGACAAAGACCGACGCGGCATCCAGGGTGATCACCAACATCCGCCCGCGGCGATCATAGATCGTCCCGCGCTTGGCAGCCACGGGGATGCGGCGTTCATACTGCCCTTCGGCTCGGGTACCGAGACGCTCGTGCCGGATGATCTGAATCACGTAGAGGCGAGCGCCGACGACGCCCAACAGGGCGGCGAGGAGGACGGCCAGGACGGCAATCCTGGCCCGGGGAGGGGTCCCGAAGGACGCGGTCATCTACGGCTCCTCGAGCTGGATGATCTGCCCCGGACGGGGGTTGACCATGCCCAGCTCACGTCGGGCGAACTCTTCGACCCTCTTCAGGGAGCGGAGGCGGCTGAGCTCCATCCGGAGCGTCTTCCCTTCCTGGGTCAGGCTGGCCTGCGCGGCCCGGTGCCGCTCGATCTGGTAGCCAAGACGCACCACCTGGATGTGCTGCCACACGTAGAAGAGCAGACCGAGCAGCAGCACCCCGCACACGATGAGCTTCTGTGTGAGCTCGGGTGACAGCCCCCGCTTCGCCCGCCGGGCCCGGACTCCGAAGGGGAGCTCCTGCTGGATCGATCCTGAGCGGACCTCAGAGGCCATCCTGCTCCTCCCGCCGCTCGGCGGCCCGCAACTTGGCGCTCCGAGCTCGAGGGTTCACGCCCGTCTCCCCGGCCGACGGCGTCACAGGACGCCGGGTGAGGATCCGGACACCGGGGACCGCGCCCGGCGCCGCCAGCCGACGGAATAGATGCTTCACCACCCGATCCTCCAGGGAGTGAAAGGCGATCACACAGATCCGTCCCCCGACCTTGAGCAGGTCTATCGCCGCCTCAAGCGCCTCCTCCAGCCCCTCGAGCTCTTGATTGACGGCGATGCGGATCGCCTGAAAGGTGCGCGTCGCCGGATGGATCCGGCGGGGCCAGAGTCGCCGCGGGATGGCCCGGCTGACGACCGTGGCCAGCTCCTGCGTGGTCTCTAAGGATCCGTGGCCGCGCGCACGCACGATTCCCCGGGCAATCTGACGGGCCCACCGCTCCTCACCGTACTCTCGAATGATTCGCGCGAGGCGCTCCTCCGGAAGGGCGTGGAGGAGCGCCCGGGCCGTCAGCCCCCCACTGTGCCGGTCCATGCGCATATCCAGAGGCCCCTCCATGCTGAAGCTAAACCCCCGACCAGGATCCGCGAGCTGCAGCGTCGAGACCCCCAGATCACAGAGGATCCCGTCGATTCGCCCCAGGTGGAGCGTGGACACCAGCACGGGCAGCTCCCGGAAATCCCCATGGATCAATCGCACCCGGTCGCCGAAACGCTCCAGTGCACCCCTGGCAACGGCAATCGCTTCGGGGTCCCGCTCGACCCCGACCAGCCGAGATGGCGGTCCGGCCGCATCCAGGATCGCTGCGGCGTGGCCTCCACCCCCGACGGTGCAGTCCAAGTACAGCCCGTCCGGTCTCGGTCCAAGGGCGGCCACCACCTCCTGGACCAGGACTGGGATATGCCCAGTCGTCACCCCGCCATGGCGAGGCGCCTGAGCCGACAGGCCTGTCGGGCGCCGCGCTCCTCCGGGTAGTGCTCGAAGAAGGGGTACACCCCGGCGGCCCGAAACGTCTCCTCGACCGCGGGAGGGAGCGCCAGCAGACTCACATCGCCATCAAAGCGCCGGAGCCGGCACAGGGTGCTGGTCAAGACCTCGAGACTCTTCTCGTTCACCGAACGCAGGCGGCGACAGTCCAGAATGACCTGGAGGTATCCCTCCGCCGCCACCTTGATGATGGCCTCGCGGAGCGCCATCATCCGCACGAGATCAATAGACCCTGCCAGCCGCAGGATCGCGATCCGTTCCGCTCTCTGTTTCTCCACTATGACCATTTCTGCTCCATGGCTAGATTCCCAACTGAGCCAACTTGGTGGCGATATCTTCGAAGGTGACCGGGGAGGTCGTCAGGAACTGCTCCCAACGCTCCCGATCCCAGATCTCGATCCGATTGAGGGCCCCGACGATAATCACCTCCCGATTGAGACTGGCCTTCTCCCGGTGCTGGGGAGGGACCAGGATGCGTCCCTGCCCATCGACCGGACTCTCAGTCGCCCCCGAATAGAAGAGGCGGAGGAAGGCGCGGATGTCCTTTTCAAAGTTGCTCTGGTTTTGGATCTTTTCCTCGAACCGTGCCCAGACATCGAGCGGGTAGGCGGTGATGCAGGCGTCAAAGTCGGTGAGGACGAGGATGTTCTGTCCCCGCTTCTTCAGCGTCTGGCGGAATCTGGCCGGGATGCTGAGTCGGCCTTTATCGTCGATGGTGTGTGGGAATCGTCCGATGAATCTCATGACCTTCCCAAATATGCACCTTTTGTACCATTCTTTCCCACATCATCCCACTTCGCGGTTGGAAAATATCGTTTTAGAATCTTCCTGTCAAGAAAAATCAACAGGTTCCGATGATTTTACTTCCTCGCGGAACGACCCCTGTATGTTGGGTTGGACAGGGATAGGGACAGGCAGATCTGGGGTGAGGGCGGCGGAATGCCCGAGGAGAGGGGCCCGGATGCAGAGCACCCCTTACAGGGTTGCGGCAATCCGGTTCTGCTCGTCGAGGAGGACGATCCTGGGTTTGTGCTCTCCCGCCCGAGCCTCTTCGACGATGCCGTAGGCGGCGATGATCAAACGGTCGCCGGGATGCGCCAGCCGCGCCGCTGCGCCGTTGACGACGACCGTGCCGGAACCGGCCTCCCCGGCGAGGCTGTAGGTCTCGAAGCGCGCCCCGGTGCTGACGTTATAGACCTGCACCTGCTGGTACGGAAGGACATCGGCAGCGGCGAGGATCGTCTCATCGATGGTGATACTCCCCTCGTACTGAAGATTCACCTCTCGCACCACGGCCCGATGAATCTTGGATGCCAGCATGATCCGATGCATGGTCGCCTCTCCCTTCACTCAATGAGTATCGATCACAAGGTTGTCGATGAGACGTGCCTTCGAAAAGCGGACGGCGAGCAGCGCGACGGCTGGACCTGCCACCGTCTCCAGCGGCTCGAGGGAGCCGGGATGGCACACGGCGACATAATCAATCGTGGCGGTGGTCCCCTGCTGGATCATCCGCCGCATCCCCTCCGCCAGCCCTCGGGCATCCCGCTCACCACGCCTGACCTGATCGGCGGCCCACCGAAGGGCCTGGTACAACACCGGGGCCTGTCGCCGCTCACCCGGCGTGAGATTGACGTTGCGAGAGGACATGGCAAGCCCATCCGGCTCCCGGACGGTGGGCAGCACGACTACCTCGATATCCATATCGAGATCCCGGACCATGCGCGTGATGACGCACGCCTGCTGGTAGTCCTTCTGGCCAAAGTAGGCGCGGTGCGGTTTCACAATATGGAAAAGCTTCGCCACGATCGTTGTGACTCCCCGGAAGTGCCCGGGGCGGTACGTGCCTTCCCACCGGCACGTGAGTCTCTCGACCTCGACGAAGGTGGCGTACCTGTCCGGATACATGGCCTTCTGCTCCGGGACGAAGACGAGATCGGCCCCCTCGGCGGCCGCCTTGGCGAGATCCCCCTCGACATCGACCGGATAACGCTCCAGATCCTCCTGCCGGTCAAACTGGGTCGGGTTGACAAAGATGCTCACCGCCAGGATGGGGTTGTTGCGACGGGCGGTGCGCAAGAGGGAGAGGTGGCCTTCGTGCAGGTAGCCCATGGTGGGGACGAAGCCGATTGCCCTCCCCTCCGCACGAAGCGCGCTCACCCGTCTCTGCATCTGGGTTGCGTCGCCGAGAACCTCCATCGCCTCAGCCCCGCCCGAGCGTCTTGACCTGCCGACGCCGCCGGTCGAGCCGCTCTTGCCACCGGCGGCCCTCCCCTTCATCGAGGCGAAAGGCATGCTCGGGACCGGGATACTCGCCGGCCTTGACCTCCTGGCGGTACCGGGTGAAGGCCGCCGCGATTGTCTCCTTCAGGTGCGCGTAGCGCTTGACGAACTTGGGGGTGAAGTCGTCGAAGAGCCCGAGGAGGTCGTTCGTCACCAGCACCTGGCCATCGCAAGAGGACCCCGCCCCGATGCCGATGGTCGGGATCCGGAGCTCTTTGGTGATAACCTCCGCCACCTGCCAGGGGATGCCTTCGAGCACGAGGGCAAAGACCCCTGCCTCCTCGAGGAGCAGGGCGTCCTCTCGCAAACGCTCAGCCGCCGCCGCGGTCCGGCCCTGAACCTTGAAACCCCCGAACTGATGGACCATCTGGGGGGTCAGCCCGAGGTGGCCCATCACGGGGATGCCGACGGATGTGAGACGCCGCGTGAGGTCAGCGACCTCGCGCCCCCCCTCCAGCTTGACCGCCTGGGCGCCGGCCTCCTTCAGAAATCGACCGGCGTTCCTCACCCCGTCTTCCACGCTGGCCTGAAACGAGCCGAACGGCATGTCGGCTACGAGGAGGGCCCGCTTCACCCCTCGACTCACGGCGCGCACGTGATGCAGCATCTCCTCCATGGTCACGGGCAGGGTGGTCTCATACCCGAGCCCCACCATGGCCAACGAGTCGCCCACCAGGATCACCTCGATCCCCGCCTCATCGAGGAGCCGAGCGATCGGGTAGTCGTAGGCTGTGAGCATGCTGATCCTTTCGCCGCGATCCTTCATCTCCCGCAAGGTGACCGTCGTTACCCGCGCTGTCGCCACGATCGATCCCTCCTTTCGAAAGCTGTCAGCTGTCCGCTGTCAGCAAGGAACCCTTCTCGAAACAAAAAACCTCCCGGACGTGCCGGGAGGCCTTGAGTGAGCTGTGCCGCTCTCGCGCCCTGAATACTTTCACCACTCCCGACGCTTTCTGTTCAGGGTGGCATTTTCTGCCGTTCGAGCGACCCTTCCCTGCCCGTCTCGGTCCGCCTAGGATCCAAGCGGGACGTAATACCGCATTCCCCGCTTCATCGACTGCATCTGTCTTATGAGGTCGTCAAGGTCCCCCTTCCGTTTCACAAAATCGATGTCCGTCGTGTTGACCACCAGCAGAGGCGTCTCCGTGTAATGGAAGAAAAAGTGGGTATACGCCTGAACCACATCCTCCAGGTACGCGCGCGGGATGTCCCGTTCGTAAGCCCGCCCCCTGACGGCGATCCTCTTATACAACACCTCCACGTCCGCCTGCAAGTAAATAACGAAGTCGGGCTTGGGGACGCGGGCCTCCAAGAGGGCGTGCATCTTCTCGTAGAGGGCGAGCTCGTGATCATCCAGGGTGAGATAGGCGAAGATCCGGTCCCGCGCAAAGAGATGGTCACAGACTACCCGCTGCTTGAACAGATCGAACTGCAAGAGCTCCTGCTGTTGGCGGTAGCGGGTCAGCAGGAAGTAGAGCTGGGCCTGAAAGGCGTGCCGCCGCATATCCTGATAGAAATCCTTCAGGAAGGGGTTCTCCTCGGCCGCCTCCAGAACCGCCCGCGCCTGCAGCCGTTGGGCCAGCAGTTCGGCGAGCGCCGTCTTGCCCACCCCGATCGGCCCCTCGACGGCCACGTAGTGCGCCTCGAAGCCGGCGGTCACGGCACACTCCTCTCTGCGGCCCAGGCGACACACCACTCCCGGGCCACCACCCGAACCTCGGGAAGCTGCGAGAGATGCGCGAGGAGGTCACTCACCCGGGTCCCGAGCCCTGGGTGCACCAGACCGGGGTCCAACTCGGCCAGCGGGACGAGGACAAAGCGTCGCAGGTGCATCCGGGGGTGCGGGACCTGAAGTTGCGGCTCCGCGATGATGCGAGACCCGTAGAGGAGAAGGTCCAGGTCCACCAGCCGCGCCTCTCCCCGTTCACGGAGGCGCGACCGGCCACAGGCCCCCTCCACCTGCTCGAGAGTCGTGAGCAGCTCGTCGGGGCCGAGAGAGGTCTCGACCTCTGCCACGCTATTGAAGAACCAGCCCCCCGACGCCTCCACCGGCTCCGTCTCATACAGGGACGAGAGGCGGATGAGGCGGATCCCGGGACGGCACACGAGGAGCGAAAGGGCCTGTTCGAGCGCTCCTTGCCGATCCCCCACGTTTCCGCCGAGACCGAGATAGGCGCGAATCAACGCGTGTGCCTCCGCACGATCTCCACTCCCACCGATCCGACACTCTCGGGAAGCGGGGGAACAGACTTCACCACCCGGACCCGAACCTCCTGGATCTCCTGTTGCTCCAAGAGATCCGATGCGATCGCCTCGGCCAGGCCCTCGAGGAGCCGGAACCGCCGCGTCCGGCCGATCGCGGTGACCCGCTTGACTACATCGGTATAATCCACCGTCAGGGCCAGGTCATCCGCGGCACCGGCCGGGCGGAGATCGAGAGAAAGTTCTACGTCCACCAGGAAGCGTTGGCCCAGGATCTGCTCCTCCTCCCGGGCCCCATGGTGGCCGTAGAAATGAATCCCACTGATGACAACCTTGTCCGCACCTGGGTTCGTTGGGTTCATTGGGTCTCTTGGGTGCATTGGGTTTGTTGGGCACCAACTACTAAAGTTGCAGTTGGCCGATGCGTTCCACGGCCTCCCGAATCTGGTCAACCGGAACGGTGAGGGCGGCCCGGATAAACCCCTCGCCGTGGGGCCCGAAACCGACGCCCGGGGTCATCACGATCCCTGCCTCGCTCAAGAGCCGCTTGGCGAGCTCAGTGGAGTTATGCCCTGGAGGGACCGGGATCCAGACGTAGAAGGTGGCCCGCGGCCTGGGGACGTTCCACCCGAGACGGGTGAGCCCCTCGACGAGGACGTCCCGCCGCTCCTGATAGACCTTGCAGTGGGCCGCGACGCAGTCCTGCGGGCCCGTGAGCGCCTCAATCCCGGCGAGCTGGATCGCCTGGAAGACGCCGGAGTCCACATTGGTCTTGATCCGGCCGAGCCCGGCCAGGACGTCGGCATTCCCCACGGCAAACCCGATCCGCCAGCCGGTCATGTTGTACGTCTTGGACAACGAGTGGTACTCGATCGCCACCTCTTTGGCCCCCTCGACGCTCAGGACAGAGGAGGGTCGGAAGCCGTCGAAGGCGATCTCGGAGTACGCGGCATCGTGGCAGAGGATGAGACCGTGCCTCCGGGCAAAGGCGACGGCCTGAGCCAGGAACGCCTCGGGGGCACACGCCGCGGTCGGATTGTTGGGGTAATTCAGGAAAAGCATCCTCGCCTTGCGCAGCACATCGAGCGGGATGCTCTCCAGGTCTGGGAGGAAGCCGTTCGAAGGGTAGAGGGGAAGGGCATGGGGAGTTCCGCCTGCAAAGGCCGTCGCCGCTTGATAGACCGGATAGCCGGGATCGGGGATGAGCACCGCATCGCCGGGCTCAATGAAGGCCAGCGGCATATGGGCGATCCCCTCCTTGCTGCCGATGAGCGTCAAGACCTCCGTGGCAGGATCGAGCACCACCCCGAACCGGTCCCGGTACCATTCGGCCACCGTTTGGCGGAACTCCATCAGCCCCTCGTACGACGGATAGCGGTGATGCCGGGCGTCTGCGGCGGCCTCGGCCATCCGCTTGACGATATGGGGGGGCGTCGGAAGGTCCGGGTCCCCGACTCCCAGATCGATGATGTCCGTTCCCCGCTTGATCGCCTCTTGCTTGAGCCGATCGATCTCCGCGAAGAGATACGGGGGAAGCTGCCTCAGTCTGGTGGCGTACGGAAACCGTCTCTTCATCGGGCCTCCTAGGACTGGCGGGTGACCGTATTCCGCAGCCGACCGATCCCTTCGATCTCGATCTCGATCGTGTCCCCCGGCTTCATCGGGCCGATGCCAGACGGGGTCCCCGTGGCGATAATGTCTCCGGGAAAGAGCGGCATGATCCTCGTGATAAAGCTTACCATGTATGGGACGTCAAAGATGAAGTTGGCGGTGCTGGAGCTCTGCTTGAGATCCGCGTTCAAGTACGCGCGGACCGGCGCATTGTGGGGGTCCAGGGCCGTCTCCACCCAGGGGCCGACAGGGCCGAAGGTATCGAAGGACTTGCTCCGCGTCCATTGGCCGTCCTTGCGCTGTAGGTCCCGCGCGGTCACGTCATTGAAGCACGTGTACCCCAGGATGACCCTGGCGGCCCTTTTCGTAGAGACTTCCTTGGCGTACCGCCCGATGACGACGGCCAACTCGGCCCCATAGTCCAGGCGGTTCGAGACCTTGGGGTAGAGGATCTTTCCCCCGTGCGGGAGGACCGTCGTGCCCGGCTTGATGAAGATCACCGGCTCACCCGGAAGCTCAAAGCCGAGTTCCGCTGCGTGATCCCGGAAGTTGAGCCCGACGCCCACGATCTTGGTGGGCTCTGTCGGGGAGAGAAATCGGATACGGTTGAGGGGATGCTTCTTGCGGGTGACGCGGAACCGGCCGAAGACATTGCCGACAAGCTCCCGGACGATGTCATCTTCGACCACGCCGTACCTGGGCTCTCCACCCGCCTGGAACCGGACGATCCGCATATACGCCCCTCTATGTGCTCTTTAGCTGTCAGGCAACGGACTAGAGACTGGAGACCTGAGTCTTGAGACTGGAGTCTCGGGTCTCCTGTCTCCGGTCTCATGTCTCTCGCTGCTGACGGCTCGACTGAGCGGTTCGACACGGCTCACCGTCCTGAACTGGTCGAAGGACTCGCCGAAGTCTGCCGACAGCTCCTATTTCAGCCCGAGGACGTCCGCCATGTCATAGAGCCCCTTGGGGGCCTGCGCCACGAACCGAGCAGCTCGCAGCGCCCCCCGAGCGAAATTGTCCCGGCTATGCGCCCGGTGACCAATTTCGATCCGCTCTCCCATGCCTCCGAAGAGGACGGTATGCTCCCCCACGATATCGCCTGCGCGGACGGTGTGGACGCCGATCTGCGCCTTTGGCCGCTCCCCGACGATCCCCTTCCGGCCGTAAATTGCCACCTGTTCCAGGTCCCGCCCCAACGCCTCGGCCACCACCTGGGCCATCCGGAGGGCGGTGCCGGACGGGGCATCCTTTTTGAAGTGGTGGTGGGCCTCGACGATCTCCACATCATAGTCGTCCCCCAGGGTCCGGGCCACCTCCCGCAACACCTTGAAGAGGACGTTGACCCCCACACTCATGTTCGGGGAGATGACGCAGGCCATCTGGGCGGCAAGACGCCGGGCCTCCGCGAGATGTTCCTTGGTCAGCCCCGTCGTCCCCACAACGATGGGCACACCCGCCTGGCTCGCCGCCCGGAGATGATCCACAGAGGCGTCCGGCGCCGTGAAGTCGATGACGACGTCGGTGCCCGCGATGATCCTCGCCAGGCCATCGGCCACCTTGACCCCCACCGCCCCGATCCCGGCCACCTCTCCGACATCCTGCCCGATGGCGGAGTGGCCGGGGCGTTCCGTGGCCCCGACGATCCGAAAGTCGCCCGCCTCCTTCGCGAGGGCCAGGACGCGACCCCCCATCCTCCCAGCGGCCCCGGTCACAATGACTCGGATCATCGCTCCTCCGCTCGGTGATTCAGCCATCGGCTCTGGGCTGTATTGTCACGCCGCAAAGGCTCACGACAGCAGGCCGTAGGCTCGTAGTGCCTTCTGCAGTTTGTCCCGGTTGGCCTGAGACATCGGGCAGAGCGGCAGCCGGAGCTCGCCATTCAGTCTCCCGAGAAGCTGCATGGCGGTCTTCACCGGGATCGGATTGGTTTCGTAGAACATGGCCTTGCAGAGGGGGAAGAGGCGGAGGTGAAGCTCTTTCGCCCGCTTCCAATCGCCGTTCAACGCGGCACGGGTCATCTCCGCCGTCTCCTTCGGGACGACGTTGGCGACGACCGAGATCACTCCCTTTCCCCCAACGGCCATCAGGGGGAGGGTCAACGTATCATCGCCCGAGACGACCGTGAGCCGATCCCCGCAGAGACTGATGACCTCCGTCATCTGCTCGAGCGATCCGCTAGCCTCTTTCATCCCGACGATGTTCGGCAGTTCCGCCAGGGCCGCCACGGTCTCGGTAAGCATGTTGACCCCGGTCCGCCCCGGAATGTTGTACATGATGATCGGGATGTCCACCGCCGCCGCCACCGCTTTGTAGTGGGCAATGAGGCCTGCCTGCGTGGGCTTGTTGTAGTAGGGGCAGACCATCAGCACGCCGTCCGCGCCCGCCTGCTTGGCGTGCTGGGTCAGTTCGATCGCCTCGGCGGTGGAGTTAGACCCGGTCCCGGCAATCACGGGGATCTGGCCCGCCGCCGCCTCAATCGTGACCTCCACGACCCGTTTGTGCTCCGCATGACTCAGCGTCGGGGACTCACCGGTGGTCCCACACGGAACAATGGCATCGGTCCCGTTCTTGACGTGAAACTGAACCAGCTCACGGATCTTGACTTCATCGACCTTTCCGTCTCGAAAGGGGGTGACCATCGCCACGATGGAACCTTCAAAGCTCTTCTTCATCGCCCTCCCCTCC
>CAYSDK010000007.1:0-27891 GCA_964429865.1 uncultured bacterium | reverse complement strand
GGTGACCATCGCCACGATGGAACCTTCAAAGCTCTTCTTCATCGCCCTCCCCTCCACGGTTCATAGTTGAAAATTCGATGACCGATGACCGTTCACCGATGACCGTCAATACCTACCTGTTGATCGATGACCGTTGTCCGATGACGGAACGGCTGCTGCGAATGAAACTGACACTCGATGTCCTGAGTTGCCGGCTTGCGTTTTGCGGTCGTCTGTCATCGGTCGTCGGTCGTCGTTTCACAGGTTGTCCGGAATCTCTTCGCCACGAATGAGATCCTCGTAACGTTCCCGCGCCCGGATCAGGAAGTGCCGATCGCCCTTGACCAGAACCTCGGCGGCCCGAGGTCGGGCGTTATAGTTCGAGGCCATGGTAAATCCGTACGCACCGGCGCTCATCACTGCCAAGAGCTCCCCGGGCTCCACCATGGCGATCTCCCGATCCTTCGCGAGGAAGTCTCCCGACTCGCAGATCGGGCCAACCACATCCACGCTGAGGCGCTGCCGCCCTTCCTGCCGCCGGACGGGCTGGATGGCGTGGTAGGAGCCATACAGGCTTGGGCGGATAAGGTCGTTCATCCCCGCATCCACAATGACAAAATCCTTCGTGGGGGTCCGTTTCGTGTAGAGCACCCTGGTGACCAGGATCCCGGCGTTCCCGACAATCACGCGTCCCGGCTCAAAGAGGATGGTACATCCCACGCCCTTCAGGATGGGGATGACCGCCCGGGCCATCTCGGTCGGGTGCGGCGGCGTCTCGTCACCATACGGGATCCCCAGCCCGCCGCCCACATCGAGGTACCGAATATCGATACCACGCGTGCGCAGCTCACGGATCAACTCGGCGATGCGGGTCAGGCTTTCGACGAAGGGGCTCACATCGGTGATCTGTGAGCCGATATGGGTATGGACCCCGACGATGGCGATGTGGGACAGCGTCTGCGCCAGCTGATACTCCTCCAGGGCGATCGAGATGTCTATGCCGAACTTGGTCTTCTTGAGCCCGGTGGAGATGTACGGATGCGTCTTGGGATCCACATCGGGGTTCACCCGAACAGCCACCCGGGCCACCGTCCCCATCTCTCCCGCCACCTGATTGAGCAGACGCAGCTCCTGCGAGGATTCCGCATTGAACATGAGGATGTCCGCCTTGAGGGCCTCCTGCATCTCCTCTCGATGCTTCCCCACCCCGGCGAACACAATCCGCTGGGGGGGTATGCCGGCGTAGAGTGCCCGGAAGAGCTCTCCGCCCGAGACCACGTCCGCCCCGCCGCCCATCGTGGCGAAGAGCCTCAGGATGGCGAGGCTGGCGTTCGCCTTGACGGCAAAGCAGATCAGACGCGGAACCTCCTGGAAGGCCTCATCGAAGACGCGAAAATGGCGGGTGAGGGTGGCGTGACTGTACAGATAGAAGGGGGTTCCGACCTCATCGGCAAGGGCCGAGATGGGGACCTCTTCACAGTAGAGGTCCTCACCCCGGTAGTGAAAGTGATGCATCGATAAATGTCTCCCGCGCGGCGGGACTCTGTCGGTCGCAGGGAAGAAGACGCACGTCGGCGCAAGACCCGTGCTTCTCGTTAGTTAGCACAGCCCTGGCAGCCTGTCAAAGGGAAAGTAGGAGCTGGGCTGGGAACGGCGCCGCGGCGCGGCCGATGCCGCGGCCTGCGCCCGTCACGATCGCCCCCTTGACTGGCGCTCCATCCTCCTTTAGCATCTGGCTATTTCCGCCGCCGGTAGCATCCAGGGGGGCCCGTACGGCAGCCGGGTCCAGGCGGCCCGGTGGTTCAATGATAGGCATGTCCACAGGGACATGCTGAGGAGGCCGAGGCCATGATCATCCGCGAGGACATCGCCCAAACCTTTCCGGAGCTCTTCAGGACCAAGAAAGTCAACGGCCGGGAAGTCGACGTCAAACAGCTGATCGTCGCGCTCACCCGCGAGCTGGCTCCCGAGATCGCGAAGACCCTCACCGCGCGCCGAGAGCTCCTCGCATCCTCCGCGCCGGTCAGGGAGAAATACGCCTGGCCGAAGTGGGACGACACCTTCGACGACCCCGTGACGGGGAAGCCCTGGACCTTTCGCCAGATCGTCCAGGGCATGATCGACAACTTCCTCGGCCAGGACAGCCAGTGGCGCTGGCGCCTCAACGACGAGGTGCCCATCCCGAAGGACGCCCATCCGTTGACGAACCCTGGCCTGGAACTCACGGGCCCGTGGCATCCGCTCGACATGGCCTTCAACGCCTTGAACAGCGCGGCGCCCATAAACATGCCGGACTTCGAGGACGCCTCGCCCCCTCACTTCCAGCCCGACGGCACGCCCAAGAATCAGCCCATCGGGGTCTTCGCGGCCATGCAGAACGCCAAAGACATTCTGGAGGGCCACTGGGCCGACCGTCCCTACGAGGTGGTGAAAAAAGGCCAGCCTCGCGTGTACCGGATCAAGAAGTCCCCGGCCGAGTGGCCGACCCGGTTCGCCCGGCCTCCCGGGATGCACCTGCAGTACGACCACATCACGGTGGACGGCCGGCCTGTGCCCGCCATGATCCCCATCACCATCCTCTGGGCCGTCAACAACTATGACGCCCTCACGCGCGCCGGCACCGGCGTGTACTACTACATCCCGAAGATCCAGACCCCGCAGGAAGCCCTGATCCTGGAGAAGCTCCTGGTGCGGGTGGAGGAGGCGATCGGCGTCCGGCCGGGCACCTTCAAGATCAAGGTCCTGTACGAGGAGGGCAACGCGGGCCGGTTCCTGCCCGCGATCGCCTGGGTGCTGCGGCGCCGGCTCCTGGGGACGAACGTCGGCCGCTGGGACTACCTGGGCAGCCTCATCGAGATGTGGAAGGACGACCCGCAGGGCGTCTTTCCGGATCCGCAGTCGATCGGCATGGCCTCGCTGAACATGATCGCGTACCAGCGGTACAACGCGCTGATGATGCTCATGGCCGGCATGAAGAACGGCGAGCTCAGCCAGGGGGGCCCCATCGGCGGCATGGCCGCGGTCATGATCTACCCGCCGGCTGATCCGTACGGCCGCGCCAGGTACAACCCGCTCGCGCTCCGTGCCATTGTCATCGACAAGCTCAGAGAGCGTCTGCTGGGCCTCATGTTCGTGCCCGACGGACCCCTGCCCGCCGGGCAGCAGCCCACCCTGGAAGAGATTCTTTCCGGCCGGGTCAAGGGACGCCTTTACGACGCCTACCGGCAGAGCTGGGTCGCCAGCCCGGAGCCGGCCTATGTCGCCGCGGGCACCGGGCCCCTCCAGGCGCCGGTGGCGCAGCTCCAGGCCCTCGTCGATGCGCCGCGCGAGACCGTGGACGTGAATGGCAAACCGGTGCCGGCGGTCGCCAGCGGTCTCAGCGACGCGGAGCGGTCCCTACTACAATCCCGCGGCCTGCTGAACGCGCAAGGCAAGATCGCGCCCTGGGTCATCACGAAGGACATGTACGACACGCCGGACACACTCTTCACGCGAGAGCTCTGGGAGAACATCTACGGGGTGCCGAAGGGCGACATCACGATCGAGAACATCCAGCACGCCTTCTACATGGCCGCGAACTACGGCTTCCAGATCCTCAATGGCAACTTCGCGGCCGCCATCGACGACTACGAGCTCCGTCTCAGGTTCATGAACGACCTCGCCACCTACCGGATCGACGTCTCCTGGCTCTGGAGCCTCATCCATCACCGGTCCGCCATCACGAAGGACGGCTACCTCAAAAGCCCGGCCCTCACCGAGGACGGGCTCATCCCGGCCCAGAACGCCTTCCAGGTCAAGGCGGGTACCCGCTTCACGAAAGAGCTGTTCGAGAAGTTGTGGGACTACCACAACGAGTGGACGTACGCGTTCTTCGCCGAGCTGGACCGCCGCGGCGACCCGGGCCGCTTCGACCGCGCCAAGGCGCCCGTCATCATGGAGCTCCTCAAGCGGCAACTCCTCTGCCCCCGCTACATCCAGCACAGCGCCCGCGTGCTCTTCGTCGCGGGGGAGGCAAACAGCCGGGAGCACACGCAGATCTTCGAGGCGATCTTCGACCTCTCCCGCGAGGAGATCGTCAAGCGCGTCCAGGCGGGCACCATGAGCAAAAAGGCCCTGGCCGCCCACGACTACGTGTACGACCTCTTCCCGGCTCACTGAGGAGACCAACACCCGGCGGGGAGACAGGATAAGAGTCGAGGCGCTCGCGCGTCCCGGACTCGTAAGCGATTCATTCTTGGCAAGGCGAGTTGAAGGACATCAGGGGGTCGTAAGCACCACCTCTGGGGAAGCCGTGCTCTCGTTCCCGGCGAAATCCTGAGGCGTCACAGCATACCCGTAAGTCGTCCGGGACCGGAGAGGATCACAATCTGATCCCGATTCTGTTTGACTTTCCCCCGGTCGCTTCCCATAATTCCAATCCGCTATGCCGATTCCAGCCCCGAAGCGACTTGATCGGGAACGCCTTCGGATAGACGGACTGCCGGTTGCCTACGCCCGTGCTGGCAGGCACTGGGCCCCCTGGCGTGAGCGGGTGGTCCTGATTCACGGCAGTGGGTGCAGCGCCGACTCCTGGCGGTACCAGGTGGACGGCCTTTCGCGGAAGTTCGACGTGGTGGCCGTGGACCTGCCGGGGCACGGCGGCTCCAAAGCAGTGGACCGTCCCTCGATCAAGGGATACGCCAAGACGGTGAGCGGCCTACTCGAACGCGTCGAACGGCGAAAAGTCTTTCTCGGAGGGCACTCGATGGGCGGGGCCGTGGCGCTTCAGGTTGCCCTGGAACACCCGGAGCTGGTCAAAGGTTTGATCCTCGTCGGAACGGCGGCCTACCTTGATATGCTGGCGCTCACGCCCAACATGCTCCTGTGGGCGGCGGCCACCATGCCGCATAAGTTCAAGGGGATGTTCTTCTCGAGTCTGGTCACGAAGGAGGCACTGGCCATCGCGCGAGATGATGTCCGGCGCTGCAGCCTGGAGACGATCTTGGGCGATTTCACCGCCTGCCGCACCTTTGATTTCAGGGGTCAGCTTAAAGGGCTCAAGCTGCCAACGCTGATCCTGTGCGGGAGCGAAGACCGGATTACGCCGATCCGTCACTCCAATCGTCTCCATCAAGAGATATCCGGATCCACGCTGAGGGTGGTCGAGAAGGGAGGGCACATGCTCCCCCTCGAAGCACCGGGGCCGGTGAATGCCGCCATTCGGGATTTCATCCGAGGGATCTAGAACCTGGATCAGTTTGTTACTTCTTCTTGTTCTTCTTGGGCTTGAGACCCAGGGCCTTGACGGCAGCCGCAGCGTCAATAACTCCGTACCCCAGGTCGTAGTCCCAGCCGTTGCCCTCCAGGTCGCGGGCGGTGCGCTGCAGCAAACCCTTCAATTGGGCGGGGCCGAGCTTCTTGGTGGAGACCTTCTGTCGAATTGCTGCACCCACTCCGGCAGCGACCGGGGATGCAGCCGAAGTTCCACCATCGGCCGGGTAGACCCCAGAGCCCCGGAAGTGGCTGTAGGCTGCGAGATCGGGCTTACGGTTATACAGCCCTCCCGGCCCCTGGGAAGAGTAGCCCAACCGGCGATCGGTCACGGTCACGGCGGCCACGGTCACCACGTCGGGGTGCGAGTTTGCGCCATGGATGCTCGCTCCAGGGCCGGTGTCCCCGGTGGCACACTGGTCATCAGGACATTCGGCGCCACAGTTGCCCGCCGCAAAGAAGACGTCTGCACCCGCCGCCACCAGGCTGACCACGATCTGGTTGAAGGGGTGCTCTGGATTGGCACTATAGTTCTCCGGCGAGCCGATGGGCGCGTCTTCAGAGCGATCGAACATGCCCCAACTATTGTTGACGACCAGCGGGCCGGGCTCGCGTTCCAGCTGATCCCTGAGATCGGCGAAGGCAGCAATGGCATCCGACAGGAACGCGGTCCAGATCCCGGCCTGAGACTGAAGCAAAGCGTAGTCGAGGATGCGCGCCTCAGGAGACGCGATGCGGACGTCATGGGCCACCATCGTCCCATGATCCGGAGGCGTAGAGCCGGGCACGTAGCCCGGAAAGGGGGCCCAGCCCCCGGCGACCGGGATGCGGCTGCCATCGATGCCGGTGTCCACCACCGCCACACGCACCCGCCGTCCGGTGAGACCCACGTGGCGCAATATCGCAACACCCAACTTGCGGGCCACATCGCGGTCACTGCCGATCGGACGGTCACCGCAGTAGGGCGCGGGAAAGGGGGCGACCGAGGGATCGGCGAACACCCCCACCACATCCTGCGCGCGGTCATGGCGGAGGCGTGCGATGGCGTCTTCGTCCTCGAACTCACACCGCACGCTATACGTGGTGACCGCCTCAACGTCACCATAATTGAAGCCGCGGGCGGCGGGGCGTTCCGCGGCAGGGGCAATCCGACCCAGGACTCGAACAGGATGGTATCTCTCATCGAACACCATGCCGCTAACTTTGATCGCGGTCTCAAGCAGGGAACCGACCAGGGCAAACGATCGGCGGCCCCACGCCTGCTGCAATGGCTTCAGGCTCCGGAGTAACACGATGCGGCGATGCACCTTTCTCCTCCCAGCGTCAATGAATCCGGACGGCGACACGTCAACGAGTGCCTGGTACACCTCGTTGTCCCGTGGGTCGTTGTGTATGCGAACCAGAATCCGCTACCGGGACAGCGGCTGCTGGCGGGTATCGGCAAAGAAGCGGATCCCTGGGATCTGCTCGGCTTTCGATCTCGCCTCGGGCGTGGCCGTTCCGCGCACCACGTACCGCCCGAGCTTCGGGTCAATGAGGACGGGCCCGTAGGTGCTGTCGAGTTCGATGCCCGTCCCTTCGAGGAGGTCATGCACGGCCGACATGTCAAGTCTTTGGCCTGGCCGGTCCACCTGGATGATGAAGCGGGTGACAGATTGAGGCTGATTCATCGCCTGACGTGTCGTCTCTCAGACCAACCAATACAGATATAGAAATTCGCCGCTCCGCTCATGGGCATTGTATGGTCGGCCGAGAATCGAGTCAAGCCGTCCCCGCGACGCAAGACACTCAACTGTGGTGCAGGGGTTGAGGTGCGAGGTCTGGGGAGGGGGTTGGGCTTTGGGGGGCCGGGGACCGTTCTTCACCCCGCAGGCCGTGAGGAGCCACATGGCACCCAGGAGGACGATCAAGACAGCCCTCATTTCTTGCCCACGTCCTTCTTGAGTTCGGCCCGGGCCACTTGAATGGCCTTCCGAACCTGTTCCGGCGCCGTCCCTCCCAGGACGCCGCGTCGCTTGAGAGACGCCTCGATGGCGATGAAACCGTGGAAGCCTTTGTCAAACAGGCGCGAGTACTGACGGAGTTCATGTACCGAAAGCTCTTCGAGCCGCTTCTTGTGCTCGATGCAGTAGCGCACGATCCTGCCGACGACCTCATGGGCCTGGCGAAAGGGAAGCCCCTTGCTCACGAGGTAATCTGCGGCATCGGTGGCATTCAAGAATCCTTCTTCCGTCGCCTGCCGCATGCGATCGGCATTCACCCGAAGGCCTCGGACCAACGGGGCGAGGACTTGCAGCGTCCCGCGCAGTGTGTCTACCGCGTCAAAGACCCGCTCCTTGTCCTCCTGGAGATCCCGGTTGTAGCTCAAGGGAAGCCCCTTCATGGCGGTCAGGAGTGCGATCAGGTCGCCAAAGACGCGCCCCGTCTTCCCCCGGGCCAACTCGGCGACGTCCGGGTTTTTCTTCTGGGGCATCAGGCTCGACCCCGTGGCGAACGCCTCCGGGATATCGACGAAGGCAAATTCCGCCGACGCCCATAGGATGATCTCCTCGCAGAAACGAGACAGGTGCATCATTGTGATGCTCGCGGCCGCCAGAAACTCCACGGCAAAGTCCCGATCCGAGACGGCATCGACGCTGTTTCGCGAGACCTCGGGAAATCCCAGCTCCTCTGCGAGCGCGGCCCGGTCGATCGCGTAGGCCGTCCCCGCCAACGCCCCCGACCCGAGGGGCATGACGGTGACGCGCTGAAGACCATCGCGGAATCTCGCCCCATCTCGACGGAGCATCTCGAGATAGGCCAGCAGGTGATGGGCCCAGAGGAGCGGCTGGGCCCGCTGCAGGTGCGTGTAGCCCGGCATGATCACATCCAGGTGCGTCTCGGCCTGGTCCAACAGGGCCTCCTGCAGTGCCCGGATCTCGCGCACGATCTCACCGGTCTCGGCCCTGAGATACAGACGGAGATCGAGCGCCACCTGCTCGTTCCGGCTCCGGCCGGTGTGCAGCTTGCCCCCCACTGCGCCGATCTTTTCAATCAGCCGTCCTTCGATATACATATGGATGTCTTCATGGGCGGGATCGGGGTCGAGCCGCTCTTTATCCAGCTCTTTCTTGATCTCTTCGAGGCCCCGAATGATTCGCCCTGCCTCGACGCCGGTCAGGACGCCCGCCTTCATCAACGCGCGGGCGTAGGCGATCGATCCCTGCACGTCGTACGGGTACAGACGCCAGTCGAAGGGGATCGAGGCCGTATACGCCTCGACCTGCGTATCGGTCCTTTCCCCGAAGCGGCCGCCCCACGCCTTCTTGGCCTTGCCCATCGCTATTTTCTTCCTCGCCGCCGCATGGCTGTGAGGCGCAATCGCAGGGCATTCAGCCGGATGAACCCTCCGGCGTCCTTCTGGTCGTACACCCGATCGGCCTCGAAGGTCGCCATGGCGGGATCGTACAGGGAGACAGGGGACTTTCTTCCCACCACGATGCAGGTGCCTTTGAAGAGTTTGAGGCGCGCGGTCCCGGTCACGTGCTTCTGGGTCTCGTCGATCATCCGCTTCAGGACCTCCATCTCAGGCGAATACCAGTACCCGTAATACACCAGCTCGGCAAAGCGAGGGATCAGCGCATCTCTCAGATGCATGACCTCGCGATCCATGGTGATCGATTCCACTGCCCGATGGGCCACCTGCAGCACCGTCCCACCGGGCGTCTCGTAGACCCCCCGGGACTTCATCCCCACGTACCGGTTCTCGACGAGATCCACGCGACCGACGCCGTGCTTGCCCGCGGCCTCGTTCAGCGTCGCGAGCAGCCTCGCCGGCGACAGTTTCCGCCCATTCACGGCGACGGGGAGCCCCGCGGTGAAGCCGATCTCGACATAGGTTGGATGGTCAGGAGCCTTCTCCGGAGCAACGGTCAGGGTGAACATCTCCTGGGGCGGCTCTCGCCAGGGATCCTCGAGCACGCCCCCCTCGAAGCTGATGTGATAGAGGTTCCGGTCAGTCGAGTACGGCTTTTCCGTCGTCACAGGGATCGCAATGCCATGCCGCCTCGCATAGTCGATCAGGTCAGAGCGGGACCTGAGATCCCACTCCCGCCACGGGGCGATGACCCGGATCGCGGGATCCAGCGCCATGTAGGTCAGCTCGAACCGCACCTGGTCATTCCCTTTTCCGGTGCCCCCGTGGGCGACCGCATCCGCCCTCTCCCGTCGGGCGATCTCGATCTGACTCTTGGCGATCAGGGGGCGAGCCATAGAGGTGCCGAGCAGATATCCTCCCTCATACACGGCGTTCGCCTTCAAGCACGGAAAGACGAAATCCCGGACAAACTCCTCTTTCAGATCTTCGATGACCACCTTGCTCGCCCCGGTCTTCACGGCCTTCTCCCTCACCCGATCGAGCTCCTCGCCCTGACCCAGATCGGCGCAGTAGGCGACGACCTCGCACCGGTAGGTCTTGATAAGCCAGTGCAGGATCACCGAGGTATCGAGCCCCCCGCTATAGGCCAGCACCACTTTTTTGATCTGCCGGGTCATATCCCGTCCACGATCCCGTCACACCATGCCATGTCTTGCCATCTGGCGCCTCACCGCCCCAAGAGGGCCGCCAGGATCGCTTTCTGGACATGGAGACGGTTTTCCGCCTGATCCAGAATGATGGAGTGCGGTCCGTCCATCACCTCATCGGTGATCTCCTCACCCCGACGGGCCGGGAGGCAGTGCATGACCAACACATCCTCCTGCGCAAGATCCACCAGGGCCTGATTGACCTGGAAACCTTGAAACTCCTGCTTCCGGCGACTTCCCTCTTCCTCCTGCCCCATGCTCACCCATACATCCGTGTAGAGGACATCCGCACCCTCGGAGGCCCGGACGGGGTCGTGAATGATCTCGAGCCGCGCCCGAGTCGCCGCGGCCTCCTCCCGCGCCTTCGCCACCACGTCCCGGTTCGGTCCGTACCCCTTGGGGCACGCCACGATGAGATCGACTCCCATCTTCGCCGCCCCGTAGAGCCAGGAATGGCAGACGTTATTGCCATCGCCGATGAAGGCGACCCGGAGACCCGCAAGGTTGCCCCGCTTCTCCTGTAAGGTGAAGAGGTCGCTGAGCGCCTGGCAGGGATGGGTGAGATCGGTCAGCCCGTTGATCACCGGGACCGTCGCGTGCTGCGCCAGTTGCTCCACGATGGCATGGTCGAAGGTGCGCGCAACGATCCCGTCCACCCATCGCGAGAGATTCTTCGCGGCATCTTCGACGGTCTCCCGCGCCCCCACTTGGATGTCCTGTGAAGCCAGATAGATCGCATGCCCCCCCAACTGGGTCATCGCCACCTCGAAGGTCACCCGCGTTCTCAGCGACGGCTTCTCGAAGATCAGGGCTAATGTCCTGGCCGGCAACAGGGGGTGGGGTATCTGCTGATGAAGCCGCTGCTTGAGATCCGTCGCCAGATCGAAGAACCCCTCGATCTCCCCTCGGGTCAGATCGCGGATGGAAATGAGGTCTCGCTTCACGCGGTTACCTCTTGGAGGACCTTGTCCAGGATGCCGGCCGCCGCTCGCACCTCTTCCTCACTCACGATGAGGGGCGGGGCAAACCGGATGACCTTTTCGCCCGCATTGCTTAACAGGAGTCCCGCTTCGAGACACCGGTTCAGGACCGGTCTCACCTCTCGATCGAGCTCCATGCCGATCAGCAGCCCCTTCCCCCGCACGGTTTTCACCGCGGCATGGCGGGCCTGGATGGTCTGAAGCTCCTGTAGTACTCGCCCGCCCATCTCGCCCGCCCGGGCGACAAGCCCCTGCTCCAGGATGGTCGTGAGCGTCGCAATGGCAGCCGCAGTGACCAACGGATTTCCCCCGAATGTCGCGGCATGGGTCCCGGGGGTGAAGCTCGCCGCCACCTCTTCGGTCGCCAGCATGGCCCCGATCGGAAGCCCCCCGCCCAGGGCCTTGGCCAGCGTCATGATGTCCGGTGAAGCCCTCCAGTGCTCGTACGCAAAGAGGCGGCCGGTCCGGCCGATGCCGGTCTGGACCTCGTCGAAGATCAGGAGAGCTCCCGACTCATCGCAGAGCTTTCGCAATCCCTGAAGATACCCGGCCGACGGGACACGGATTCCCCCTTCTCCCTGGATCGGCTCGACCAGGATGGCCGCGGTCTCGGGACCGACAGCCCGCTCGACCGCTGCCAGATCATCGAAGGGGACATACCGGATGCCGGGAAGGAGCGGCTCAAAGCCCTGCTGATACTTGGCCTGGGCCGTGGCGGTCACGGTGGCCATCGTCCGTCCGTGGAAGCCGCCCTCCATGGTGATGATCTCGATCCGCTCTCGACTGCCGCGGT
Organism: uncultured bacterium; assembly: GCA_964429865.1. Classification (GTDB taxonomy): domain Bacteria; phylum Methylomirabilota; class Methylomirabilia; order Methylomirabilales; family CSP1-5; genus CSP1-5. The sequence goes on along the minus strand of CAYSDK010000007.1, from coordinate 16,326 downwards.
CCTTGGCGTACTTCCGGGCCAGCTTGATGGCCGCCTCGTTGGCCTCGGCGCCGCTGTTACAAAAGAAGACCCGGTCGGCAAAGGAGTGCTGGCACAGGAGTTCAGCCAGGCGGATCTGGGGAGTGACGTGATAGAGATTGCTGACGTGGAGGAGTGTTGCCGCTTGAGATGTGACAGCCTGGACAATGGCCGGATGGCAGTGGCCCAGGGCGCAGACGGCAATCCCGGCGACGAAGTCGAGATACTCCTTCCCCTCCACATCCCAGACCCGACACCCCTCCCCCCGCTCGAGGACTACCGGGAATCGGGCATAGGTATTGGCCAAACACCCGCCCGCCCTGGCCATCCATCCTTCCGTCTCGGTCATTCGCTTTCCTCAGCCATCAGCTATCAGCGGTCAGCTACCGCAGCCATGAGACCGGAGACCAGAGACTGGAGACCCTGGTCTCAAGACTCAAGTCTCCCGTCTCCCGTCTAATCCCCGGCTAGGCGCACACCTCGGTCCCGACCCCCTCGGCAGTGAAGAGCTCTAAGAGCAACGCATGGGGGATCGTGCCGTTGATGATGTGGGTCTTCTTCACCCCGCCTTCCAAGGCCCGGAGGCAGGCCTTCACCTTGGGAATCATCCCTTGCGAGATCACCTGCTCCTTCAGCAGCTTCTCGACCTCATCCCGACTCAGGGTAGAGCACAGCCGTCCGTCCCGGTCCAGGATCCCATCGACGTCAGTGAGGACGATCAGCTTCTCCGCCCCCAGGGCCGCCGCGATCTCCCCCGCGGCCAGGTCGGCGTTAATGTTGTAGGTGGTCCCCTCCTCATCCGCGCCGGTCGGGGCGATCACCGGGATAAACCCCGCCTCTTCGAGCGATCGGACCACCGTCGGGTTCACGGCGACGACCTCGCCCACCAGGCCCAGATCCACCAATTCGGTCTCCGCCCCCTTCTTCCGGCTGTGCCTGACCTTCCGGGCCTTGATGAAGTCCCCATCCTTCCCGGAAAGCCCGACCGCCGGACTGCCGCTCCGGCTGATCAGGCCGACGATCTCCTGATTGATGCTTCCCACCATGACGGTCTCCACGATCCGCATGGTCTCGGGATCGGTCACCCGGAGGCCGTCAATAAAGGTGGGGGTGAGTCCTGCCTTCGCCATAGCCTCTCCGATCTGGGGACCGCCCCCGTGGACGATGACCGGCCGCATGCCGACGTAGCGCATAAGGACAATGTCCTGCGCCACCTCGGCCTTCAACTTGTCCTCCGCCATCGCGGCCCCCCCGTACTTGACCACGATGGTCTTTCCGAAGAAGTGCCGGATGTACGGGAGGGCCTCGATCAGGATCTCGGCCTTGGCAACGGGCGATTCGTGTCGTGACTCACTCACCCTTCTGCTCCTCGCCGTTCAGTTCCGAGTGGCGGTTGGAGGTCTCAGTCCTCAGCCCTCAGTCCTCATCACTGGCTGCTACAGGATGTAGCGACTGAGATCCTCATCCCGGATGATGTCCTGGAGCTTCTCCCGGACATAGCCGGCATTGATCTCCACCTTGACCCCCTCCATGTGCGGGGCCTCGAAGGAGACATCCTCGAGGAGGCGCTCCATGATGGTATAGAGCCGTCGCGCGCCGATATTTTCGGTGGCCTGGTTGACGGCGGTGGCGATAGTGGCGATCTCCTCGATGGCATCCCCGGTAAAGCTCATATCGACCCCCTCAGTGGCCAGCAGCGCGGTGTACTGCCTGGTCAGCGCATTCTGCGGCTCGGTCAGAATCCGGACAAAGTCCTCTTTCGTGAGACTCTTCAGTTCCACCCGCAGGGGGAAACGGCCCTGCATCTCCGGGATCAGATCCGCAGGCTTCGAGACATGGAAGGCCCCGGCCGCAATGAAGAGGATATGGTCGGTCCGGACCATCCCATGCTTGGTGCTCACGGTCGAGCCTTCCACGATCGGGAGGAGGTCTCGCTGCACTCCCTCTCGGGACACGTCAGGACCGTAGCCCCGCTCCCGACCGGCGATCTTGTCGATCTCGTCCAGGAAGACGATCCCGGAGTCCTGCACCCGCCGGATCGCCTCGGCGACTACTTCGTCCATGTCGATCAGTTTCTGCGCCTCTTCCTGGGTCAGGATCCGTCGGGCCTCCTTGACCTTCACACTGCGCCGCTTCATCCGGTGTGGGAGGAGGTTGTCGAGCATCTCGCGGAGCTGATCCATTCCCTCTACCCCCGCCCCCGGCACGACCTCAATCATCGGCAGGGCCCGGTCCCGGACGTCGATTTCCACCATCCGATCATCCAGCGTGCCGTCCCGGAGCATCTTCCGGAACTTCTCTCGGGTGTCGTGAGGGGCGGCCTCGGTTGTCCCGAAGCCCACCGCTGGCGACCCACCGCTACTCGGGGGGACGAGCAGACCGAGGAGTCGCTCCTCGGCCAGCTCCGCTACCCGCTCTGCCACGACCGCCGTCCGCTCCCCCTTGACCATATTGACGGCGATATCCACCAGATCCCGGATGATGGAATCCACATCCCGCCCGACGTAGCCCACCTCCGTGAACTTGGACGCCTCGACCTTGAGGAACGGGGCCTCGGCCAATCTAGCCAAACGCCTGGCGATCTCGGTCTTGCCGATGCCGGTGGGACCGATCATGATGATGTTCTTGGGCGCCACCTCGTCCCGGAGCTCGGGGTGAAGCCTCTGCCGCCGCCACCGGTTCCGGATCGCAATGGCCACCGCCCGCTTGGCCGCATGCTGGCCGATGATGTACCTATCCAGCTCGGCCACAATTTGCCCGGGGGTCAATCGGTCCATAGGGCTTCCCGTGCGTTCCCCTTGCCCTCGCGCATCCCTCACAGCTCCTCAATGGTGATCTGGTCGTTGCTGTAGACGGACAACTGGGCCGCGATGCGCATCGACTCCTGCATGATCGTCTTCAGGTCGAGGTCGGTAAACTTCACCAGGGCGCGGGCGGCTGCGGCCGCGTAGGGACCGCCTGAGCCGATTCCGATGATTCCGTCATCCGGCTCGATCAGGTCTCCCGTTCCAGAGATGATGAAGGAACACTCCTGATCCACCACCACCAGCAGGGCCTCGAGCCGCCGGAGCACCCGGTCCGTCCGCCAGTCCTTGGCCAGCTCCACCGCCGCCCGGGGCAGGTTGCCCTGGTACTCCTCCAGCTTCCCCTCCAGCTTGGCGAAGAGAGCAAAGGCATCGGCGGCCGCCCCCGCAAATCCCACGATGACCTGGTTGTGGTACATCCGCCGGACCTTTCTGGCCGTGTGCTTCATCACCGTTTCGCCCAGAGAGACCTGGCCGTCTCCTGCCACGGCGACCCGCCCCTTGTGGCGGACCGACAGGATCGTCGTACCCCTGATCTTCAGTTCACCGCTCACCGTTGACCGTTCACGGCCGGACCGAAGCGCCGAACCCTTCTGTTTTCTTTTGATATGCTCTTTCACCTTCCGCACGCCTTTCCCCGCACGCTTCTCTCTGCACGCTTTACCCTGTACGCCTTACCCTGCACGCTCTTCCCTGTACCATAACTGTCTCACGCCTTCGGATGGGCCTTGTCATACACCGCCATCAGCTGGTCCAGATTCACATGGGTATAGCGCTGGGTCGTGCTCAACCTGGCGTGCCCGAGCAGCTCCTGGATGACCCGCAGGTCAGCCCCCGCCTGGAGCAGATGTGTGGCAAAGCTGTGCCGAAGCCCGTGAGGAGTGATGGCCTTGCCCATCCCGCTCTTCTTCAGATACTTCTCGAGAAGCCGCTCGACACTCCGGGAGGTCAGCCGGCCCCCTCGGCGATTGAGAAAGAGCACGGTCCGGTGGCTACCGAAGCGGGTGGAGCCCGCCATCCCCTTGATCTTCCCGCTGCCCAGCGTACCTCTCGCCGCCAGGTGTGCCTTCAGGGCCTCTCCGGCGGGCCGCCCGATGGGGACGATCCGCTCTTTTCTCCCCTTCCCTCTGACCTTCACCAGGCGCTGCTCGAGGTCCAAGTCTTCGACGGTGAGATCCACGAGCTCCCCCACGCGGATCCCCGAGGCGTAAAAGAGCTCCAGGATCGCCCGATCCCGGAGGGCGATCGGTGACCCGCCCTGGGGCGTGGCGAGGAGCTGAAAGGCCTGATCCACCGTGAGATGCGGAGGGAGCAGCCTGGGAAGTTTGGGCGTCGTTACCAGCCTGGCGGGATTCCAGCTGAGAAGCCCGCGACGGCAGCAGAACTGACAGAACGAGCGTAACGCCGCGACCCTGCGAGCCAAGGTGCTCGGGGAGAGTCCTCGACTGCGCAGCGAGGCCATAAACGCCCGTACCATCAGCGGGTCGATCCGGTCCAGCGGTATCGCCTCGGACGCCTCCGGGTGCATTCGACGGAGAAACGCGAGGAACTGGGTCAGGTCAATCCGGTAGCTACGGACGGTCTGGGGTGAAGACCCCTCAGTTTCCAGCTCCCGGAGGTATTGTTCGATGAGTCGTTGCACCGCCGCCCCCATAGCGACCGAGGGGATAGCTCCACCCCGCTATCCCCTCGGCAATGGACGATACGGCCTGCGGCTTCAAAGATCAAGCAAAAATTCGCATCCAGGCCTCCATGGCCTTGAGGGACCGCTCGGCCAAGGCCGCCTTGCGCCTCTGCCGATCACGGACAGGAACCTCGAGAGGCGGTAAGAGACCGAAGTTCGCATTCATCGGTTGGAATCGGGAGGGATCTGTGGAAGTCACGTAGGTGAGGAGCGCCCCCAGCATCGTATCGCCCGGGGGGGTCACGGGTTCGAGGCCCTGGACAAGCCGGGCCGCGTTGATCCCCGCGAGCAGCCCAGAGACCATCGACTCCAGATACCCTTCGACTCCGATGAGCTGGCCGGCAAAGAAGAGCCCTGTGTCCCCCCGGAACTGCAGCGTCGGCTCCAGGAGGAGTGGGGCGGGGATGTAGGTGTTGCGATGGATGCTGCCGTAGCGGAAGAACTCCGCCTGCTCGAGGCCCGGGATCATCCGGAAGATCCGCTGCTGCTCCGCCCGTCTCAGACGCGTCTGAAAGCCCACCATGTTGACCATCTGGCCTGCCTTGTCCTCGTGGCGGAGCTGCACCACCGCGCAAGGCCGCCGTCCGGTCCGAGGATCCGTCAGGCCCACCGGCTTGAGGGGGCCATAGAGGAGCGCCTCCCGGCCGCGGCGTGCAGACTCCTCGACGGGGAGGCATCCCTCGAAGAAACAGGCCTCCTCCAGGTTCTCGAAATCGTGCAGCGGGTACAGCTCTGCCTCCACGAGGGCCCGCCAGAAGGCCGTGTACTCCTCGTCGGTCATGGGACAGTTCCAGTAGTCGTCGCCCCCCTTGCCGTAGCGGGAGGCGGCGAAGATCTTCTCCCGGTCGACGGACTCAGTTGCCAGAATGGGTGAGATGGCGTCGTAGAAAGAGAGGAGCCGCGCGCCTTCTGCCGCGCGTCCCTGCGAAGGCCGTTCCTCCAGATGCGCCCGGAAAAGGCGCCGGAGGCTTTCAGCCAAGGGGCTCGAGGTTAACGGACCCGTGGCGATCACCACAGGCCGCTCGGCGGGGATTTCCGTCACCTCCTCCCGGTACACCGTGACGAGCGGATGGCCCCCGATCCTGCGGGTCACCTCGTGGGCAAAGGCGGTGCGGTCCACGGCGAGCGCCGTGCCAGCCGGGACCGCGTGGGCCCTGGCCGCCTGCTGGATGACGGACCCGAGGCGCTCTGCCTCGCCGTGCAGCAGGCCCGACGCACTCGTCAGCTCTTGGGACTTCAAGGAATTGCTACAGACCAGCTCGGCCAGGAGGTCGGTCTGATGCGCCGGGGTGCCGGCGGTCGGTCGCATCTCGAAGAGACACACCGGCACACCCCGCTCGGCTGCCTGCCAGGCCGCCTCTGCACCCGCGAGGCCACCACCCACGATGGTTACACATGCCTTGGGCTTCACGGATCCGATTATGCCGTGGGCTTGCGGTAATTGCAATCCGCCGTCGCGCACTTGAGCTCAAGACCCTGACGGGTCCGGTGCTGGACGAGGAAGAGGGCACCACATTGAGGGCACGGTTCGGGGATCGGGCGATTCCAGAGGACGAAGGTGCACTCGGGATACCCGGTACAGCCATAGAAGGACCTGCCCCGTTTGGATCGGCGCTGGGTCAGGGCTTTACCGCACCGGGGGCACTTGACATCGATGGGAAGCGGTCTGACGGTTCGACACTTCGGGTAGGCGGAACAGGCCAGGAAGCGGCCATACCGGCCTTGGCGAATCACCATCGGAGCGCCACAGGTCTCGCATTTCTCATCCGTCGGTTCCGGCGCCACCCTTTCCTTCCCTTCGAGGCGGAGGACGTTCCGGCAGTCAGGGTAGCCGCTACACGCCCAGAAGAGTCCGTACCGACCCCGCTTCAACACCATGGGGCGCCCGCACTGCTCACACACCTTGGCGTCGTTCACCGTTGACGGTTCACCGTTCCCGGAAGGCCCTGCCTTCTCCTCTCCCTGAACCGTGGACTGTGAACTATGAACCGGAGTGAGTTCGCGGGTGTTCTTACACTCCGGGTAGGCGGAGCAGGCCAAGAATTTTCCGAACCGCCCCCAGCGGATGACCATGGGGCTCCCGCACTTCTCGCACGTCTCCTCCGTCTTCTCTTCAAGCGCCTTGAGGTTCTGCATCCCGGTCTTCGCCTGCTCCAGCCACTTGGAGAAGGCTCCATAGAAACGCCGCATCTCGTCGAGCCAGTCGACCTTCCCCTCCTCGATCTCATCGAGGACCGACTCCATCCTCGCCGTAAACTCGTAATCCATGATCCGGGGGAAGCTCTTGACCAGCAGATCGACCACCACCTCTCCCACCTCGGTCGGCCGAAATTTCCCCTTCTCTTTAATGACGTAATCGCGATTTTGAATGACCTGCACGATGGGCGCGTAGGTGCTGGGCCGACCGATACCCCTCTCCTCAAGGTCCTTGACCAAGGTGGCTTCGGTGTACGGCGGGGGTGCCTGGGTGAAATGCTGCTGGGGGTCCAGCGATCCGAGCGTCAGCACCTCCCCTTCGTGAAGGGAGGGCAACGCCATCTCCCCGTCGGCCTCGCCATCGCCGTTGGCCTCCTGGCCCTCGTCCGTCCGGCGCTTCATCCCCTCGTCGGTCCCCTCCACGTAGAGCCGCATGAACCCCTCGAATCGCGTCACGCGCCCCGTGGCGCGGAGCAGGAAGCGGCCCGCCTCCACCTCCACCGTGGTCACGTCGAAGAGGGCCGGGGGCATCTGCGAGGCGACGAAGCGGTTCCAGATCAGGGTATAGAGGTTAAGCTGATCTTTCGTGAGGTAGCGGGCCACACCCGCGGGATCCCGCAAGACCGAGGTGGGTCTGATAGCCTCGTGGGCCTCCTGGGCCGCCTTGGCACTCTTGTACACGGGGGGCCGCTCGGGAACATACTCGGCGCCAAATCGCTCGGTCAGGTAGCGGCGGACCTCTTCCACGGCCTCGCCCGACACCCGGGTGGAGTCCGTCCGCATGTAGGTGATGAGACCCACGGACCCCTCCTCCCCCAGCTCGATCCCCTCGTAGAGCTGCTGAGCAAGGGCCATGGCCCGCCGGGCGGTCATGCGGAGCTTTCGCACCGCCTCCTGCTGAAACTTGGAGGTCGTGAAGGGGGGAACGGGATGACGGCGCCGCTCCCGGGTGCTGACCTCTTTGACCCGAAAGGGCTGCTGCCGAAGCTCTTCGACTAGGGTGTGGGCCTCGGCCCCGGCGTGGATCTCGACCTTTTCCCCGTTCACCCTGAACAGGCGGGCCCGAAACTCCGGCGGCGCGCCTGCGGCGAGCAGGGCATCGATGGTCCAGTACTCCTGGGATACAAAGGCGCGAATCTCGTGCTCGCGATCGACGATCAACCGAAGCGCCACGGACTGGACCCGCCCAGCGCTCAGCCCACGCCTGACCTTCTCCCAGAGCAGTGGGCTCACCTGATATCCGACGAGACGGTCGAGAATACGGCGCGCCTGCTGGGCCTCGACTTTTTTGAGATCGAGCGAGCCGGGATGGGCAAAGGCCTCCTGGACGGCCCGCTTGGTCACCTCACGGAAGACGACCCGATGGACCGCCTTCTTCGGGGGCTTGAGCTCTTGGACAAGATGCCAGCCGATGGCCTCCCCCTCGCGGTCCGGATCGGTGGCCAGATAGATGGCCTGAGAGTTCCGGGCCGACTTGCGCAGCTCCTCCACCACCTTCTCGCGCCCCTTCACCACTTGGTACTGCGGCTTGAAGTTCCGCTTCGTATCCACCGCGAGGCGATTCGGCGGCAGGTCCCGGACATGGCCATACGAGGCCTTGACCACATACCCCTTCCCGAGAAACTTCGTGATGGTCTTGGCCTTGGCCGGCGATTCCACGATGACGAGCGATTTCGGCACGACTATGTTCCTCCAGTGAATGGCTGTCAGCTATCAGCTATCGGCTGTCAGCAAAAACTTCCAGTCATAATACCATGAAAGCTCATTGGCTTATTTGCTTCGCCGTTTTCCCCCTTGCTGACGGCGGACCGCTGACTGCCGACTGCCGACAGCCTCACTGATCGGTGGCGCGAACGAACGTCTTGCCGGTGAGCTGCTTCACCCACCCCTTCATCTCTAGCGAGAGCAGGGACGCAGCCACCGCGGGGGCCGGGAGTTTCGAGCCGACGATGACGGCGTCGATGTGGATCGGTTCCTCTCCGAGCACTTGAAGCACCCGACCTTCGTCCCCTTCGAGCGGCGGCAGGCGCGGCATCGGGGGAACCACCTCCTGCGGCATGTCGGTCGGGATCCGCAACTCCTCCACAACGTCCTCCCACCCCTCCGTGAGCTTGGCCCCCGCCTTGATCAGCCCGTGAGACCCTTGGCTCAGCCGGCCCCTGGCCATCCCCGGGACCGCGAAGACTTCCCTCCCTTGTTCCAGCGCATGATTCGCCGTGATGAGGGCTCCGCTGTCAACAGCCGCCTCGACCACGATGACCCCCAGGGAGACTCCGCTGATCAGCCGGTTCCGTTGGGGAAAGTTCCCCTTCAGAGGAGCGGTCCCCAGGGGAAACTCGCTCAACAGCGCTCCCTGCGCTGCAATCGCCTCCGCCAGTCTCTTATGCTCCGCAGGATAGGTGATATCGGCCCCCGATCCTAGCACGGCGATGGTCCGCCCGCCGGCCCTGAGCGCCCCCCGATGAGCGGCCGCGTCGATCCCCCTGGCCAATCCGCTGACGATGGTCAGCCCCCGCACCGCCAGGTCGAAGGCGAGGCGATCGGCCACCCCCCGACCATACGGCGTGGCGTTTCTGGATCCGACAATGGCGACCGCCCTCCGGTCCCGATCTTCCCAGGTGCCGCGCACGTAGAGCACGGGCGGGGGCTGGGCAATCTCCCGAAGGGGGGCGGGGTACTCTGCGTCCCGGAGCGTGATGAACCGGAGGCCCCGCGCCGCCATCCGCTTTCGCTCCCGAGCGACCGTCTCCTCCGCGGCAAAAGAGCGGATGGCCTTCGCCGTGACGGGACCGATCCCGCTGACACTTTCAAGCGCCTTGAGCGGAGCCTTCAGGATGCGTCGCACGTTTCCGAAGCGCTCCAGGAGCAGCGCAAAGGCGGCAGGTCCTACATGGGGCACCATGTTGAGTGCCAGCCATGCCTCCCGCTCTTGCATGCGCCCCTCGCCCGAGATCAATGATCGCCGCAGTGTATAAGGTCCGCATTATACCCGGGGAGGAGGGGGAGTCAAGAGAAGCAGTCAGCAATCGGCGGTCAGCAGTCAGCAAAAAACCGACAGCGGCCGCCTATCACCCTTTCGGATGTCCGTGCTGACGGCTGATAGCTGATGGCTGACAGCTTTCGCGTTAGGGCATCTTCCGGAACAGGACGAGTGGCTCGCCCACACGCAGATTGATGTTGGACACGGTCAGCAGGCCCGTGGCCGCCTGGGCAGAGGTGCGGATCACCACCAGCTCCCCCTGCTTGACCGGCGCCAGGGGGATCGCCCGACCGCTGTCTGGACTGATGCCTGCCCCAGATATCCGATAGATGCTGAACTCATCGCCAGGGACAATCCCTTGTTTCTGACCGACATCCACATAGACGATGTCCCCCAGCCCCAGCGAATCAGCATCGTCCTTGGAGCCCACGATGGTTCCTCCCACGCGAAGATGGGCCGGCTGGGTCACGCCCCTCTGGGGGGGCATCAACTCCTTCGCCTCCACCAGGAGGTCTCCGTCGGCCAGGTCCTCACAGTTGTATGTGACCTTCGCCCGGGGCGATGCGCCCGCGGTGCTGACAATCTCCACCGTGCCTAGGGTCTTCACCTTGATCCCCACCCGAGCGCCCGTCGCGGGATGTGCGATCGGTGTGGTCGGGCGGACCACGTGAAACCGATCGCCCCGCTTGACCTTTCGGCCGCCGAGATCCAGAAAGAGGTCATCCCAGTACCAGTGCCGCATATTGTCCCCTTCGAGCGGCCGCATGATCCGGCCGACTCGAACAATCTCCTGCTTCTGCGCCACGAAGCCGCTGCACTCCAGGGCCGCCCGGGGAATCGCGAGGGCCCGGGGGGCCGCTGGGGTCTTGATCACATCTTCCGGCTTCGTGACCGCCGCTACGTCAGTCGGAGGAGCGACTTCGGCAGGAGCGACCGCCTCCACCGGAGGTGCCATGGGCGGAGGAACCCGCTCCTCGCCGATGGGAGGCACCGGGGGGGCCTCCGCCAGGGGTCTCGGGGGCGGGGCGAATCCCGGGATGTTCAGGGGATCACCAGGGAAGATCCGGTTGGGGTTGGTGACAAAGGGGTTCTCCTTCCAGATCTGCGGCCACAGATGAGGGTTGTCGAGATAGCGGCCGGCGATCGCCCACAGGGTATCACCCTGCCGGACATGGTAGAACCCTTCCGGAAGGGTCTCCGGCCTCTTCCCCTGCTCCCCACCAGAGGCAGCCTCTTGCGCCGCAACCTGCCCCATCAGCAGCCAGGTCACTACCAAGAAGCCCAGCGCTCCGCGTATCCGCTCTCTCCTCATCATCCTCTGCTCCCCCTGTGTTTTGGTCCTTCCGCCTTTCTTTCTTTCCCACGCGCTTCCGATCCGAGAAGCCCGATCTCGCGCGCCGTTCGAGATGGTTGCGGGCTAGTGCAAGCTTTGTGCCTGTTTCTTGACCCCGACGGCATGTCGGCGGGTCCGCATGCGCCACTCGTAGACCAGCGCCGAGGCGACGAAGATGGAGGAATAGCTCCCCACGATGATCCCGATCGCCAGCGCCAGAGAAAAATCGCGAAGGACCTCGCCCCCGAACAGGAGCAGCGCGAGGACCGCAAGCATGACGGTCACCGAGGTCATGATGCTTCGACTCAGCACCTCATTGACGCTCGCGTTGATGATCTCGGCGAGCGTGCCGCGCCGTCGGGCCCGGAGGTTCTCCCGGATCCGGTCGAAGACCACCACCGTATCGGTGAGCGAATACCCGGCCAGCGTCAAGAGGGCCGTGACGACCAGCAGGGTGATCTCCTTGTCCAGGAGGAAAAAGATCCCGAGGACCGCCAGGACATCGTGAAACGTCGCCACGGTCGCGGCGACCCCGAACCGGAATTCGAATCGCCACGCGATATAGGTCACAATGCCCACAAGGGAAATCAGGATCGCCCACAGGGCCGCCTGTTGCAGTTCCTGGCCGACGACCGGTCCCACCTCGTTGGAGCTCTCCACGACGAACGGGTTCCGAGGAAAGGCCTCCCGCAACACCGCTTCGATCCTGGCCGCGGTGCCGGACACCGACTCTCCGGAGGATTTCACCCGGATGAAGAGCCGCCGTCCGCCGATGAACTGCTGGAGCTCACTCTCGGCGACGCCACCGGCGGCCAGGACCCCCCGGACCTCACCAAGCTCGACCGGGTCATCAAAGCGCACCTGGACAGAGGTGCCGCCCGCAAAGTCGATCCCCAGGTCGGCCCGTCCCCGGGCGATCTGGACGCACGCGACGACCCCCAAGAGTACCAGCACGAGCGAGAGGGCGAAGGCACCCCGCCGCATGCCCAGAAAATCGATGTTCGTTTTGCCGACAAATTCCATAGCGCGTCGCCCGCGTCTCCGCGGCGGGCCCTCAGATACTGAGCTGCTTCATTCCCCGAAGGGTCAGCCAGTCGAACACCACCCTGGTCCCCACGGTCGCCGTAAACAGATTGATGGTCACGCCGACGGCTAACGTCACGGCAAAGCCTCGCACCGGCCCACTCCCGAAGAGAAAGAGGGCTAACGCGGTGATCAAGGTGGTGACGTGCGAATCCAGGATGGCCACCCAGGCCTTGCTGAATCCGCCGTCGATGGCGGAGCGCACCGTCTTCCCGAGTCGCAGCTCTTCACGGATGCGCTCGAAGATCAGGACATTACTATCCACCGCCATGCCAATGGTCAGCGCGATGCCCGCAATCCCCGGCAGGGTGAGCGTCGCCTGGATCCCCGCCAGGACCGCGAGCATCATGAGGAGGTTGAGGAGCAGGGCCAGGTCGGCGAGGATCCCGGACCACCGGTAGTAGAAGCCCATGAAGAGGATCACCACGATCCCGGCCACGATGCTGGCCTGCACCCCAGCCCGGATGGAGTCCTGCCCCAGGGAGGGCCCCACGGTCAGATTGGACACGATCTTCACCGAAGCAGGTAATGCACCTTCTCGCAAGATTAGGGCAAGGTCCCGTGCGGACTCGGGAGTGAAGTTCCCCTCGATCACCCCGCGGCCTTCGCTGATCTTGTTCCGGATAACCGGTGCGCTGTAGACCGTGTCATCGAGCACGATAGCGAGTTGCCGTCCGATATTGGCGCCCGTGAACTCAGCGAAAATCCGGCCTCCCTCCCGATCCAGGGCGAACGCCACAAGCCAGCCGCCTTTGTCGTCCACCTGCACCCTGGCGTCGATGAGCGATGCACCCGTGATGACCGGCCGACGCTGGACTACGATGGGCCGCTTCGCCACGATCTCTTTCTTCTCACCCACCTCACGCATGTATAGGAGCTGAAGGTCGGGCGGCAAGGCAACCGTGCCCTGTTCCACGTGCACGGGATTCAGCGTAGTGTCGACCACCTTGAGCTCCAGGAGGGCGGTCTTCCCGATCAGGTCGATCACGCGCTGGGGGTCCTTGAGGCCGGGCAGTTGGACCACGATCCGCCGGTCCCCCTCGGGCAGGATGAGCGGTTCAGTGACGCCGAACTTGTCCACGCGATTTCGGATCTTCTCGAGGGTCTGCGGAACAGATGAATCGCGGATCTGTTTGGCCTCGCGTTCCTGCAACTTCAACCGAAGTTCATTTGGGGTCGCACCCGCGCTCGTGTCAAGGGTCGCCAGCTCCTTCAGGGCTCGCTCGGTTCTGTCCCGTTCCTCTGGCTTCTCCAGTACGAGCACAATTCCCGAGGTACCCTCCCGGACGAGACGCGAAACGCCAATCCCCTGCTTGTCCAGAAGACGTCGAACCTCCTCGAGCAGGCGGTCAGTCGCGTTCTCTACCGCCTTGTCCGTCTCGACCTCCAGGACGAGATGCATGCCCCCCTGGAGATCGAGGCCAAGGCTGATCGGCTCGGGGGGCGGGGCAAGGATCAGGGGCCGCACGTATCGCCACCACCCTGGAAGCGGAGAAAGCCCCGGGATCGATGGCAGGATGTAGAGAAAGGAAAGGAGGGCGGCCGCGCCGACCAGGCCTGCCCTCCATGCGAGATGCCGTTTCACGAGCACTGTCCTTCGCGGGGAACCGGTGCAGTCACACCAGCAGTCCGGATGCCCGAAGGGCTAGTGCCGTTCCAACCTATTGCTCCATACTCCGGCATAGGAGCCAGCAAGCACCACATGCCCCTGTTGGGTGAAAAAGTTGGAGCGGTACTAGGACACCGCCGGGACCTTCTCGCGGGAGCTCTGGGACCGTCGCCCCACCTGCTCCACCTTGTGAGGTAACGGCTCGCGCCCGGGCATGATCCCTCGCTTCACCTCCACGATCGACGGGTGAGGACACTGAAAACGGTCGGCGATGTACCGGACCGCCTGCTCCGGCTTGATCGTTTCCCCACAGGTAAAGATATCCACGGCTGCGTATCGGTACTCGGGCCAGGTGTGGATCGAAAGGTGGGATTCGGCGATGACCACGACTCCACTCACCCCGAAGGGCTTGAACTCGTGGAAGGCCACGTCCACAACGGTGGCCTTGCAGGCCTTGGCCGCCGCGACCAAGATCTCCCGGACGGCGTCAACCTTCTTGAGTAACTCCGGGTCGCACCCGTACAGCTCCACTAAAAGGTGTCTGCCCAGTGCCCTCAATGAACTCCCTCCTTTCACGCGTGCTGCGCGATCTCACCTCCCACCAAAGCGCGAACATCCCCCGTGGACTACACAAACATTCCTTCGCTTATACAACGGTCTGGAGAAATTGCAAGAAAAAAATGCGTTCCGGGGTTCCCGTGAACCACCGACCCCGCCCGGGTCCCCACTCAACGAAGGCGCGCGCCCCCCTCGGGCCTGTGGATGGGCCATTGACGGCCCTTTGGAAGCCCCTCGTGCGCGGCACAGTTATTGCAACCTTCTTCCATACGCGTGAGGAACTTGAGCGAGAGTGTCCGAAAGACGGACACTCCCGCGCGACGGCGCGGGAAGGATCATCAAGAGTCTACGCGAGAGGCAGCGCATGCGCCGAACCGAACGGAGCCCCGAGGCAGGCTTTACCATCATCGAGCTTGTCGTCGTCACGCTTCTGATAGGGATCCTCGCCCTCCTGGCCATCCCGCGTTTTCCCCAATACCCCACGGCGGGAGTGGCTGCGCGGAAACTCCTCTCGGATATTCGGTACGCGAAAGAGCTGTCCACGCGGTTGCAGACGATGAGCGGGATCTACTTCATCAGCAGCACCCAGTACCGCGTCTTTACGAATAACGACACCAACAACGCCGCCAAGGATCCGCACACGGGGACGACCTATGAAGTGACCATGTCGGGAAAACTTTCGGGGGTAACGCTCAGTCAAACGTTTACCAACAGCATCCTGAAATTCGACTCCCTCGGCACCCCCTTGGAAGGCTCCGGCTCCGGGACCGCCCTCGGCGCGGCCAAGACTATCACCGTCGCGGGCCCCGGCGGGCCGCGGACCGTGAGCATTGAACCGAACACCGGGAAGGTGACCGGATCATGACGATCCCAAGACTCTATCGCGATCAGCGAGGCGTCACCCTGATCGATCTCATCATCACCATCATCATCCTGGCGATCGCCGTGCCGCCCATGGTGGGGGTCTTCATCACGAGTACGCGGAACAGCACCTTCGGGGTCAGCATAGCCCGGGCGAATCACCTGGCCTCCAACTTGTTCGAAGAAATCCGGTCCAAGCGCTGGGATGAAAATACCGGGGCCGCGAGCGCGACCCTTGGACCCGACAGTGGGGAGACCCGCGCCACCTACGACGACGTGGATGACTTTCACGGGCTCAACGAGACCCCGCCGAAGGACTCCCAGGGCGTCACCATGAGCGGCTCCACCGGATTTCAGCAGCAGGCGTCGGTCTGCTACGTGGCCAGCACCGACCTGAACACGTGCCTCGGGTCCGGGACGTCCAACTATAAGAAGATCACGGTCACGGTCACCGATCCCGAGGGGAGAGTCAGTCCGCTCGTGACGGTGATCTCGAGCTTTTAGAGTTGGTACGGCATTAGGGGGAAGGATGCAGACGGAGCGCAAGGCACTCGGGAAAGGGAACGCGGGGTTCTCGCTCATGGAGATCGTTATCGTGTGTGTGCTGATTGGCATCATTGCGGCAGTCATCATCCCACCGCTCCATCAGGGGGTGCAGAGCTTCGCGGTTACCGAGGCGCGGGGCGATCTCACCTCCCAGGCGCGACAGGCCGCGACCCGCATGATCCGGGAGTTACGCAACATCCAGAAGGAGGCCGACAACACTCCCAACATCTCAACCGCCAACGCCACCATCATCACCTTCGTTGATGTCCTGGACAACACCATCACCTTCTGCTTGTGGGCGAGCGGATCGTGTTCCCCTACGGGAAACACGGTGCAGCGGAACTCCAACCCTCTGGTCGCACAGGTCTCGAGTCTCCAGTTTCGATATTTCAATGGGAGTAATGCGGAGCTCACTACGCTACCCCTCAGCGCCACGGACCGCAACAACGTGCGGAGGATCATGGTGACCCTGACCCTGGCGGAGGGGAGCCTGACGGTCTCGGTGACCGAGCAGGCGTATTTGCGAGAGCTGTCGGGATAGTGCGATGACTATGAAGCATATGCGCAACGAAAAGGGAGTCACCGTCGTCGCCGCAGTTGCCACTCTGATGGTCCTCTCCCTCATGGGGACGGTCGTGGTCTCGCTGGTGGGGA
>CAYSDK010000006.1:44382-47570 GCA_964429865.1 uncultured bacterium | reverse complement strand
GTTGTGCTCCCGCAACATCTGCGGACGCTGGCGCGGGTCGACGGAGAGGTACAGCTCCAGGTTGAGGGTCCGGTTACGCAGCGCTCGGTTCTCGACGCGCTCGAGGCCCGGTATCCGGTGCTGCGCGGCACGATCCGCGACCACGTTACGCAGCGCCGTCGGCCGTTCGTGAGGTTCTTCGCCTGCGAGCAGGATCTGTCCCATGAGCCACCGGATACACCGCTGCCCGACGCGGTCGCGTCGGGGGCGGAGCCCTTTCTGATCGTGGGGGCCATTGCCGGCGGCTAGACTGGCTAGATTCACCCATTTTTTCCAAACTCCAGGACAGCCCATGAGAGGAGGATCGCTCCTGTGACTAGAGGAGAAGGCGCATGCCGTCGTATGCGACCTCGTCTTCGAAGTCCTCGAGCCGGGCCAGGGCATCAGCGTGGAGGTGGGTGAGGAGCAGGCGTTTGCACTTGAGTGCCGATCGGTGCGCCCGGATATCCTCGTAGCTCATGTGAAAGCGGATTTTTCGATCATAGCGGTAGGACTCGCAGATGAAGAGGTCGCAGCTCTCGGCGAGCTCGATCAGGTTATCCGTCCACTCGGTGTCACCAGAGTACCCAAGGACCTTTCCTCCCGCCTTCACCTTGTACCCGTAAGGGATGCCCCGCAGGTGATGGACCACCTCGAGGGGGAAGGCCTCTATCGGGCCGATCCGCGTCCATTTCTTCGGCTCGAGCTCGAGGTACTGGACCGTAAATCGCCGTGGCATCATCTCTCGCGTCTCTTTGTACATCAGCCCCCATAGGCCTTCGATGCACTGCTCGGTTCCCGGGGGGCCGGCGATGATCAGGGGTTCCTGCCGCTGGGTGAGAAACTGATATTGTAGGAAGAGGAATGGAATGCCCGACATGTGATCCCCATGCAGGTGGCTAATCAGAATGGCCCCGATGGCCCCCGGATCCAGGTTGAGCCGTTTCAGCGTGATGAGGGTCGTGGCCCCACAGTCGAGGAGAAAGCCCCACGAGGGGAGATGTACCAGGAAGGCGGTGTGATTTCGCCCGCCGCTCCCGAATGCATCGCCCGATCCAAGGACGATGAGTTCTACCGGTCCCTCGGGCACCCGCCCGCCGCTCCCCCCTTTCTCTTTCTTGCGTGCCGTCATTGCTCCTCCCGTTCCACCACCACGGCCTCCACGCAGTTCCCCTTCAGGGACGAGGGCTGACGATCATCCACGTGCCGAGGCCGCGGGCGACGCGCCTCCCGTCGTGATCGAGAACATCCCCTTCCCCGACGACGAGGTGCTTCCCTTGCCGGATGACCCGCCCGTGGCCGGTGAGAGTGCCGCTTGTTGCCGCTTCGAGGAAATTGATCTTGAGTTCGGCGGTGACCAACTGCGCTCCTTCCCCCAGGCTGTTGTAGGCTGCCCAGCCAATCGCTTCATCCATCAGGGTACAAAGCACCCCGCCATGCACTACGCCACTCCGGTTTAACAGAAAGGGCCTCGCCGTGATCCGGACCTCGGTCTCGCCGCTTTCTCGTCGCACGACCTCCTCTCCGATCAGGTCCCGATAGTGAGGGTGCTTTTGCTTCTTCCGGGCGGCCGCCAGCCTCTCACTCAGGGACACAAGCTCTTCCCGCGCCTGCTCCCCGAGGGATCGAAACCGCTCCACGAGATCCCTTTCCTCGCTTGTCAGGTCCACCGGCGACTCCTTTCAGATCCGCTGGTTGAATTTTCCCGCGTACCCCGTCAGTTCCACATACCCGTGGCCGGTGACGGGGTTTCCCTCGTACGTCCCCGTCACGTTGACACTCCCCTCCCAGTAGATGACCTGGGTGCTCTTTCGCGTATCGAGCTCCTGGTCGGGAAGGCGAGGCGTCCAAAACCAATCCCAACCCTCGTGCTGACACACAGGCCGAGCAGCAGCAGGAAGGGCCACCAGCGGGCTTTGTCGAAAAGAATCATCCTGGGCCGACTCTAGAGGATGCGACATCCGGTGTCAAGGCGGCGCGCTTGATCCGGTCGTGCGGGCGGATCCGCGCTCTATTGACCGGCCATGGCCTGGGTGTTAGGGTAGGCCGAGCGTGTCACCACCACCGGCGCGCCGCGAGAGGATCAGGGAAACTTTTCGGCAGTGGAGTTGTCGAATTCAGTAGAGATGACCACACGCGTCGTCATCTCCGGGGGTGGGGATCCGGACCACGACCTCGTGGATCGGGTGTTGGGTGGGGACCGGCAAGCCTTTGCGTCCCTTCTGACGCGGCATCAGAAAAGGATCTTCAATTTCATGTATCGAATGGTTGGGGAGAGAGGGGCGGCAGAGGATCTCACCCAGGAGGTCTTTCTCAAGGTGTACGAGGCGTTGCCCGGGTTTCGAAAGGCGGCGGCGTTTTCGACCTGGCTGTATCGTATCGCCCATAACCACTGCCTCAATGCGCTCAAAGGGAGAGGACGTGAGATCGCCGTGAGCGCTCTGACGAAGGAACCCGCGAATGGCAATCCCGTGACGGCGCTGGTGGACCCCTCCGCCTCTCCCGAAGAGAGACTCGAGCAGCGGGAGTTGCAGGCCGTGGTTCAGGAGAAACTGGCGGAGCTGACGCCGGAGCACCGAGCAGTTCTGGTCCTCAGAGATATCCAGGGGCTTTCCTACGACGAGATTGCGGCGGCCCTTGAGCTCGAAGACGGGACGGTCCGGTCCCGGCTGCACCGGGCCCGGATGGAGCTGAAAGAAAGACTGCGAGGCTATGTGGAGCTGTGATGGGGTGCCAAGACGTTCGGAACCAACTTTCGGCCTATCTCGAAGGCGAGCTCGGGGTGGCGCCGCGGCGCGTGGTTGAAGACCACGTCCGACAGTGCGTGCGATGCCAGGGGGAGCTGGTACTGCTCCAGCGGACGATCGCCCTCCTGCGAGGGTTGGACGAGGTCGAGGTACCGCCGAGTCTCTCGGCCGCCATCCAGGCCGGCATCCGTCCTCGCCGGGGGCGGTGGTGGCGAGAGGTAGCCTCATGGTTCTTCTTCCCCATCCACGTCAAGCTCCCGATCCAGGCCGTCGCCCTGTTGCTCGTAAGCCTTGGCGCCGTCTATTTCTATCGTTCCGCTCCGGAGTTCTCACAGGCACCGCAGCCTCCTGTTACGACTGAATCGGCCCCTCGGAGTGAGGCGGTCTCTTCGACGGCGGCAGGGAGAGCCGATCGGCTCGATC
>CAYSDK010000006.1:40081-44282 GCA_964429865.1 uncultured bacterium | reverse complement strand
CCCTCCCCGGGAACTTTTTGCGCGCCTCCTTGTCCAAAGGGGTGTCGGCAATTGACACCCTTTCACAAGGAGGTTTCTATGCGACCGTATCTGCACGCGGGCGTTTTCGGGACGTTGCTCCTCTCCCTGGCGGCCGTAGGTGGCACGATCGAGGCCGGGGCCGGCAAGGACACGGCGCCTGCAACGGAGGAGCATCAACAGGCCGTCGCGGTGACGATCTATAACGGCAACCTGGGCCTGGTGAAGGACATCCGAAAGATCCAACTGGCCCCGGGGATCCACGATCTTCAGTTCATGGATGTGGCGGCGCAAATCAACCCGACCACGGTTCACCTCAAGTCCTTGACCGATCCCAAGGGGCTGCGGATTCTCGAACAGAACTACGAGTATGACCTCCTCAATCCCCAGAAGCTGCTCGAGAAGTACGTCGGGAAGAGGATCAAGTTGTGGGAGAAGAACCCGTACACAGGGGTGGAGCAGCAGGTCGAGGCTCTCCTCTTGAGCGTGAACGGCGGCCCCATCTATCAGATCGACGGGGCCATCCATCTCGGTCATCCGGGCCGGCCGATCCTCCCCTCGATCCCGGACAATCTCATCGCCAGGCCGACCCTGATCTGGCGCCTGGAAAACTCGACCCCGCGATCCCAGATGATCGAGGCGACGTATCTCACCGGCGGCATCACCTGGCGCGCCGACTACGTCCTCACGCTGAACGCCGAGGACAATCGGGGCGACCTGGGCGGGTGGGTGACCATCGATAATCGCAGCGGGGCGACCTACAAGGATGCCGCGCTGAAGCTGGTTGCGGGCGATATCCACCAGGCCGTGGGCGAGCGCGAGATGGCTGATGCCATGGGAAAGATGGCCGCAAGGGCCGAAGCCCCGAAGCCAGCATTTCAGGAGGAGGGGTTCTTCGAGTATCACCTCTACTCCCTCGACGGCAAGACGACCGTCAAGCAGAACCAGTCGAAGCAGATCAGCCTCCTCAGCGCCTCCGAGATCCCCATTCGGAAGGAGCTGATCTACTACGGGGCGCAGCACTACTACCGGAATCGGTACGGGGAGCCGATCTCGAACCAGAAGGTTGGCGTCTATCTGGAGGTCGCCAACAAGAAGGAGAACCGTCTGGGGATCCCGCTGCCCAAGGGGGTGGTCCGGGTCTATAAGGCGGACCGCTCCGGCGCCGCGCAATTCATCGGCGAGGACCGGATCGACCACACGCCCAAAGATGAGAAGGTGAAGATCAAGATGGGCGAGGCCTTCGATGTCGTGGGGCAACGCATCCAGAAGGATTGGCGCAAGATCGCACCCCAGGTGTATGAGGTCGAGTGGGAGATCTCGCTGCGGAACCACAAAGACGAGGCCGTGGAGGTGCGGGTGGTTGAGCCGATCCCCGGGGACTGGCAGGTGCTCCATTCGAGTCACGCGTACGAGAAGGTGGAGGCCCACACCCTCGCCTTCCCCGTGAAGATCCCCAAGGAGAGTGGGGTCAAGATCTCATACCGGGTGCGCCTCACGTTCTAGGCAGTCGGCGGTCAGCTGTCGGTAGTCAGCAACACAATTGAGACCGCGAGAAAGCTAGGATGCTGGGACGCTGGGATGCTGGAAGACCCAAGGGTCATTCGCGTCCTAGCTTACCAGCGATCTAGCCTCCTGGCGGCTGGCGGCACGTTTGGCCCCTCCCTCCTGGCCTCTCGCGGCGACCCTGATCGGCGGCTTACGGCCTGGGTCCCTCCGTGTTCACGCTCCGTGCAAGGAAACGGGGCACGGATCGCGCCTCGGTTTCCCAGGCCGCCGCCTGCCGAGGGGCCCCGCGGCTTCCGGCAATGTCGCTCGGGCCCTACACGTGCCGCCTGGAGAAAGGAAGAAGGGCGAACCGCCGATCACCGGGACGTCCTTTTCGAGGCTGAAGGTGAAATTGTGGGCCCTGGAGGGAGGGGCGAAGGCGCCGCTTCTTCTCCCGGCGCACTTGACTTTGTTGCGAAGGGACGGATAGCCTGGAGCGGGATAGGTGAGAGAGATTCTGGAGTGGGAGGGAAGCCATGTGTCTGCCAGCCACGTTGGAGATGTTCCGGTCTCTCTGCTTTTCGCCCGAGCCGCTGAGCTGGATGGCGATGGGCCTCGCGGCCGTCGCTGGTGGGTCGGTCGCCACTCGCAGGGGGAAGCCCCTGAAGGTCTCGCATGTGGTTGACCTGACTCAGACCCTCAGCCCGGAATTTCCGAGCTGGCCGGGATACCCGTCCCTCGAGGTTCGCAACACCCACCTCTATGCGCGCGACGGATTCTTCGCCAATGCCTGGCACGTGCACGAGCACAGCGGGACCCATGTGGATGCCCCTCTTCATTTCAGCGCGCAGGGCTGGTCGGCCGCTGAGATCCCGCAGGAGAGCCTGGTGGTCCCCGCAGTCGTCATCGATATCCGTGGCCGGGTGCGGCGGGACCCGGATACCCAGGTGCGGATGGAGGATATCAGGGCGTGGGAAAAGAAACATGGACGGGTTCCCCGAGAGGCGGCGGTGCTGATGTGGAGCGGATGGGAGCAGCGAGCGGGCGACCAGGCAGCCTACCGAAATATGGACAATCAGGGGATCATGCACTTCCCCGGCTTCAGCCCGGAGGCGGTCGAATTCCTGGTGAAAGAACGCGCCATTGGCGGGATCGGCGTGGACACCCTCAGTCTCGATTATGGCCCATCCACAGACTTCGGCGCGCATTTTGCAGTCTTGCCCGCCAACCGGTGGGGAATCGAAAACCTGGCCAATGTGGGTCGGATCCCGCCCAAGGGTGCGATCCTCTTCGTTGGTGTGCCGCGCGTACAGGGGGCCTCGGGAGGCCCCAGCAGGATCCTCGCCGTGTGGTAGATCCGGCCGCGCCAGACGACTTGACGCGTCCTTTAGTCGTATGCTAAGTTTATTGCCGATGGAGATTGTCGCAAGGTGAGAATCACTGAGGCCCCGGCCGGTGACGAGCCGACGGGGCTTTCTTCTTGCGTAGGGGAGGCAAATGAACGACGAACGTAAACTGGCCCTCTTCATTGATTTCGAGAATATCGCTCTGGGCGCCCGCGAGGCCAAGTATAAAACGTTCGAGGTCGGCCTGGTCCTCGAACGACTGGTGGAGAAGGGCAAGATCATGGTGAAGCGGGCGTACGCCGACTGGGAGAAATATACCGAGTACAAGCGGGGTTTTCACGAGGCCGCCATCGAGCTTATCGAGATCCCGCGGCGATCGTACAGTGGCAAGAACTCTGCGGATATTCGCATGGTCGTTGATGCCATGGACCTGTCGTACTCCAAGGAGCACATCGACACCTTCGTCATCGCCTCGGGGGACAGCGACTTCTCCCCCCTGGTCTCCAAGCTCCGGGAGAACAACAAGTTTGTCATTGGGCTGGGCGTCAAGAACTCCTCCTCTGAACTCCTGGTGGCGAACTGTGATGAGTTCATCTATTACGAGGACCTGGTTCGGGGGATCAAGAAGCCGCGCATGGAGAGTTTGCCCGAAAAGAAAGCGGAGGTCTTCGAACTCCTGGTCGATTCCATCCTGGCCCTCATGCGCGAGAATAAAGACGTCCTCTGGGCCTCGATGATCAAGCAGACCATGATGCGCAAGCGTCCCGCCTTCAATGAGTCCTACTACGGGTACAGCACCTTCTCCAAGCTCCTCGAGGACGCCGCCAAGCACAAGATCGTGGAGCTCAAGCGGGACGAGAAAAGCCGGACCTACATCATCGGGGGCCTCGGGGAAGGGCCCTAGCAGTACGGATGACCGACCACCGACCACCGACGACCGAACACAACAGATATCGTCACTAGGCGGCGATTGGTTTTTGACGTATGGGTCTGTTCAGACTTCAGACTAAACGGTGTCGGCCTAAACGGTCATCGGTCATCGGTTTACGGTGATCGCCGCCGGAGGCGGCTCTCGTGGAGCAGGGACTGAAAGAAGCCGTCAAATGGATCAATGCCGAGCTTCAGGATAACCCCCGGGCCAAGGTCGGCCTCCTGATTGACCAGGCGTCTCGACAGTTCAACCTGACCCCCCTCCAAACCGATTTCCTCTACCGCGAATATCAGCGAAAGGGCAATCCGTCGAAGCCCGAGTAGCCACCCGAGCAGTGAAGGCCACGCAACCATCTTGGGCGATCTGCGCTACTCGTACTTCACCGCGTCGGCGATATTGACGCGGGAAGCGAAAAGCG
>CAYSDK010000006.1:32198-39981 GCA_964429865.1 uncultured bacterium | reverse complement strand
CTGCGCTACTCGTACTTCACCGCGTCGGCGATATTGACGCGGGAAGCGAAAAGCGCGGGGAGGAGCCACAAACTCTCCCCGACGGATCTCCAGGCTCACCCCCTGGAGCGCCAGGATCGGCTGCGGTCCCTTGTCATAGCTCTTGGTGACCTGTTCCAGGTGGATGATGGGGGGCGTCCTCATTGCTGTCGTCCCCCGCTCACTCAGGCCTTGCGGGAGGTCATAATGCCGATGACCCAGTCCGCCAGCGTGGGGGAGAGGGCGTTCAGCACGACGAGGAGCCTGGCGGGGGGATAGACGATCACCTCCGGGCGGGGAGATCTGGCGCAGCGGATAATGGCCTTTGCCACATGGGATGGGGTCTGCACGGGCGGCCTGGGACCGGGCTTTCGTCCCCGGGGATCTTTGGCAACGTCGAAGAACTCCGTGGCGGTCCCCACCGGGCAGATGACGCTGACCTTGATTCCGCTTCCCTTCAGCTCGAGGCGGAGCGACTCGGAAAGCCCGATGAGGGCAAACTTGCTGGCACAGTACGCTCCGGAGAGGGGGATGCCCCGTTTCCCGACGATGGACGAGATATTGATGATATGCCCGCTTCCCTGCCTCCGCATGATCGGCAGCGCTGCCCGGATCCCATAAAACGCCCCGAGGAAGTTGACCCGAAGGATCATCTCCATATCCTCGGGGCTGGTCTCCTCCACCAGGGCAACGAGGCCGACGCCGGCATTGTTGACCAGGATGTCCACCCGGCCGAAGCGCTCGAGCGCGCGCTCGACCATGGCCTCGACCTGGTCCTGCTGGGCCACATCAGTGGGGACGCTCAGCACCTCCGTCCCAAGGGCCTGGATCTCATGCTCGAGCCCCCGAAGGCGTTGCTGACGACGTGCGGCCAGGACCAGTCGGGCCCTCTCACGGGCAAAATAGAGGGCCGTCTCCCGCCCGATGCCACTCGACGCGCCGGTCACAATCACGACCTGCCCGGCGAGGCCTGTGCCCATCACGCGCCTCCGTCGGCTGGTATTCCAGGTGGTGAGTGGACCGCTCTCGGGCGCGGCCGTCGTGGCCAAGCAGAGCGGGGAAGCGCTATTCCTGCGGGTAGGCGATGATCACGGCATCCAGATGGAGGATCCGGTACTCGGCATCTCCCATGTAGAAATAATGCCCCTCCACCCCTTCGGGGCTCTCCTCGAAGGCCACGAGGGCGCCTACTTGAGGCATCTCCCGGAAGGTGTTGGCCCCGGCGTCGAAGCCGTCTCCAGTCGCGACCACGCGGCCGTACCGGATTGGGGAACCCCGTGGGCAGTGGATCGTCACGCCTGCTGGTGGCTGCGAGAGGATCTGAATCAGGAAATTGACCCCGTACACCTTATATGGCATTATGGCATCATATGGCATCATGACCCCTCCCCTCCAGACGTGGACGTCGAAGACCATCATAGCACATTATCGTCCAGGCGGTGAGGCTTGAGAAATCCCTGCCCACCCTGGCGCCGCACCCCTGAGAAGGGTTGGTAATTTCTCCCGGACGGGATACACTCCGAGGGGCATCTCGGGGGATGATGGAGAGGGTCCAGGCCGTTCGAGGGGCTCGGAGCAGAGATGTGAGAAGCGACAGGGGGACAAGTCCCGAGGCGGTCCTGGAAGGGATGATCCAGCGGAGGCTGCTGGCGGTTATCCGGACAAAGACCCCGGAGCAAGCCCTGGCGGCTGCGGAGGCGGTGGCGGCGGGCGGTATTTTGAGCCTCGAGGTCTCCGTGACCATGCCCGAGGCGGACCAGGTGATCAAGGCCCTGGCACCCCGACATGGCCTCACCGTCGGCGCCGGGGGTGTGCTGAGTAAGGAGCAGGCAGAGCTGGCCCTTCAGGCTGAGGCCCGGTTCCTGGTCTCGCCTGTCGGCGATGTCAGTCTGGTCCCACTGTGCCGGGAGGCGGGGGCGGTGAGTGTCATCGGTGCCCTGACCCCGACTGAGATTCTTGCCGTCCATCGGGCCGGGGCGGACGTAGTGAAGATCTTTCCCGCGGACCCCCTCGGCGGTCCGCGCTATCTCCGAGCGGTCCTCGACTCGTTGCCCCCCCTCCCCCTGATGGTCGAGGGGGGTGTCACCCTGGAAAATCTGCCGGACTATCTGGGACTTCCAATTCCGCTCATCGCCCTCGGGGAGCACGTGGTCGTTCCTCGACTGGTGGCCAAGGGGGTGTATGCCCCCATCACGGCGCGGGCCAGAGATCTTGTCCTGCTGGTGGAGAAGCGGCAAGGGAGGCGATAAAGAGGGTCATTTCTCCAGTTGGCGTTGCGCCGTCGTTGTGCCATAATTGACGACACGGAGACATCCGGTCAGGCCTGAGGCAAGGGGCGGGGAGAGAGGGACAAAAGGAGCGCGGCCATGGCGAAAGAGACGGTGACCATCACGGATAACCGCACCGGCAAGACCTATGAGATCCCGATTGAGCACGGGGCCATTCGGGGCATGGATCTCCGACAGATCAAGGTCTCCGAGGACGACTTTGGCCTGATGAGCTATGACCCCGCCTTCATGAACACGGCCTCATGCAAGAGTACGATCACCTTCATCGATGGGGAGAAGGGGATCCTGCGGTACCGGGGCTACCCCATCGAGGAGTTGGCCGAGCGGAGCACGTTCCTGGAGACCGCCTATCTCATCCTCCACGGCGAACTCCCGACGCGCGCGCAGCTCGACGAGTGGACGTACCACATCACCCACCACACCATGATCCACGAGAACATCAAGAAGTTCATGGATGGCTTCCATTACGACGCGCATCCGATGGGGATCTTGGTCGGGACGGTGGGAGCGCTCTCCACTTTCTACCCCGACGCCAAGAGCATCATGGATCCCGCCAACCGGCAGAAGCAGATATACCGCCTGATCGCCAAGATGCCCACCATGGCAGCGTTCGCCTACCGGCACAGCCTGGGGATGCCCTATGCCTATCCGGACAACGATCTCACCTTTGCCGGTAACTTCCTCAACATGCTCTTCAAGATGACCGAGATGAAATACAAACCCAATCCGGTGCTGGAGAAGGCCCTGGACGTCCTGTTCATCCTCCACGCGGACCACGAGCAGAACTGTAGCGCCAACGCCATGCGCAGCGTCGGGAGTTCCCACGTCGATCCCTACTCTGCAGTAGCAGCGGCCACCGCGGCGCTCTACGGGCCGCTGCACGGCGGGGCCAACGAGGGGGTCCTCCGGATGCTCCGCGAGATCGGCTCCAAGGACAAGATCCCGGAGTTCGTCAAGAAGGTCAAGGCGCGCGAGGCGCTCCTCATGGGCTTTGGCCACCGGATCTACAAGAGCTACGACCCCCGGGCCAAGGTCATCAAGAGCCTGGCATATCAGGTCTTTAAGGAAAAGGGGACGAATCCCCTCCTGGAGATCGCCATCGAGTTGGAACGGATCGCCCTGCAGGATGAGTTCTTCGTCAAGCGGAAGCTGTATCCGAATGTGGACTACTATACGGGGATGATCTACGAGGCCATGGGCTTTCCGGTGGAGGTCTTTCCGGTCCTCTTTGCCATCGGGCGGACCCCTGGCTGGATCGCCCAGTGGCAGGAGATGCTCCTCGATCCCGAGCAGAAGATCGCGCGTCCCCGCCAGCTTTATGTGGGGTCCGGAAAGCGGGACTACGTTCCCATCGAGAAGCGCCGGTAAGTCGCGCGCAGGACAGCTCCCCCCGGAATCGTTGGCCAGGCTTGTTCCCCTTCGTCACAGGATGCCCTTGATCTCCTCCAGGCGTTTCACGATGTGATCCGGGGGCGGGATCGCCTCGTCGAGGCGGTCTCCCTTCCGATCCAGCCAAATGGCTCCCATGCCGACTCCCTTCGCGCCCGCGATGTCAATGCTGGGGCTGTCCCCGATGAAGATCGCCTCGGAGGGCGTGATCCGAAGGGCCTGACAGGCCACATCAAAGATGGCAGCATGCGGCTTGCGCTGGCCTATCTCTTCGGAGATGAGGATGAGCTCGAAGGACGAGGTCATCCCGGCCCGGTCCAGGATCTGTCGGGCGGTGGGACCGTGATCGAAGTTGGAGATGAGGGCGAGTCGATATCTGGGTCTCAGCCAGTCGAGCAGCTCCCGGTGTTCGCGCGGGGCGTGAACGGCGTCGGCGATGCACGCCATGTGAACGTCCAGCAGGCTCGCCAGAAAGGACTCACTGTCCGGCGTGACCGGGATCCGGAGCAGCTGAAAGAACAGGTGAAACCGCTCGCGGGCTGAGACCTCGCGCTCCTCCACCTCACGCAGACGAGCTGCCTCATCGAAGCTCTTCCGGAAGGCCTGGTAAAAGACCTCCAGGGAGATATGGCCGTGCCGGGCGGCGAAGATGGGGTAGATTACGGCACTCGTGGAGCGGATGGCTTCTCCGTTGATATGGATGAGAGGGAGGCGCTCCCGGACAAAGTCGGCCAGGGTGTCGAAGAGATCAAAGATGACGACCCGGTAGCTCATGGGCACCTCGACGAGGAGGTTCATGGTAGCGGAATCGGGGGTGAAGATCAACTGACCCATGGCCACAGGAGCCGCCCGACGACGGCACCCCCGAGCACGAGCCAGGTCGCGTTGACCTTCCAGTGCAGTCCGGCCCCGGCCGCCGCAAGCGCGATGACCCAGGCGGGCCAGCTGGTGAGCGTCGAGACCGAGAGTGTCACCGTGACGGCCGCCATCAACGCCACCGAACTCATGTTCACCGCGTCAAGGAAGGCCGCCATCCATCGCGATCGTCGCAGCCGGGGCAACACGAGGCCGAGCGCGGCGACGAAGATGAAGGACGGGAGAAAGATACCCGCCGTCGCGACCGCCGCGCCGGGCAGTCCCCCGAGGATGTAGCCGATGAACGTAGCCGTGCTGAGCACCGGGCCGGGCGTGAGCTGGCCGATGGCGATCGCATCGAGAAGCTGCGCCTCGCTGAGCCAACCGTAATCCCGGACGAGCCCCCCCTCGAGGAACGCCACGAGGACGTAACCGCTCCCGTACAGGACCGCCCCGACCTTCAGGAAGAACAGCCCGAGTGTTACAAGCGAAACGGTCGCCGCTGTCGCACTTCCACCCCCCGCGGCCGCCGCCGCGCCCGTCGCGGGTGCGGACATCCACGCAAACAGCGCGACGCTGGCAGCTCGCCCGAGCCACAGCATCCCGATCACGCCCCCGAGGAGGAGGACGACGATCTCGTTCCATCCGAACAGGGAGGCGAGTGCCACCGCGAATCCCAGGCCCCAGAGCTCCACGTTCTTGGCGGCGCTTCGCCCCAGCCGCCACACGGCGGCGAGGATGATGGCGATCAGCGCCGGCTTGATCCCGAACAGGAAAGGGACGACCTGGGGGAGTGTGCCGAACGTGACGTAGGCCCAGGCGAAGCCGGTCGTGATCAGCACGGCAGGGATGATGAAGCAGAGACCTGCGATGAGGAGGCCGGGCCACCCGGCCCTGAGGTACCCGACGTGGATGGCCATTTCGGTCGAGTTTGGCCCGGGGATCAGGTTGGTGGCCCCCACGAGGTCCAGAAAGTGCTCGCGGGTGAGCCAGCGGCGGCGCTCGACCACCTCCTCTTCCATCATGGCGATGTGCGCCGCGGGGCCGCCGAAGCCGATCAGGCCGAGCTTCAGGAATAGGCGTGCCAGCTCTGCGAGGCGCCCAGGTGGTGTCTCCATCGTTCGGAATCCCGGAATCACGGGCTATGTTGCTACCAGCCGCTGTTGCGAAATCACTCTTGCCCGCAGGGCGCCTATAGCATACCCGAGGTCGCGCCAGAGTCGGCAGAATTACTGTCTCGGTGATCGGCACTTTTGGGCAAGACTCTCCCGGACGGCCTGCCGGCCAACTGCCCAAATTCCGCCATGCAGTCCGGAATCCACTCCACTGGCCCTGCGTCTAATGTAGTAACCCGTGAATTTGACCTAGCAGTCCTGCATTGGCACGCTGGTTGCTAAGTGAGAACGATGAAGTGGGGCACGTGGAGGCGCAAATGCTGTTCTGCCCTTCATGCAAAATCTGGGTTCGGCCGATCCAATGGGTCGCCTACATGCTCAATGGCCAGTTGGATCTGTACCAGGCGTGCCCTTGCTGTCACGAAAGGCTCCAGCAGCGCGAACCCGCCGCTGTGTGACCCCATCCCATACTGCCCCTAAAGACGGTCCTGTATTATTCTCAGCCATCTGCATCCTTTTTGGACAACCCACCCGAAACCTGCTCCGGATTTCCGCGACTCTCGTCCCTGAGACACCGTTCAGTGGACATGCACATTTTTCAATTTGAAAAGGTAAGCCCAGCATTGGATGGTTAGCGAATCGATCGCAGTTGGTGGGGGGCACCGCTCCCCTCGACGGGGTTTCCCGCTGGAAAGCGCGGAGGCCGTGGGATATAATCCCGCCATTCCTTTGTCGGTGAGGCATTTTGGCCTCGGTCGCGGGCGGCTCTGGTGAAAGCCAGCAGGGGGAATCGCGTATGGGCGCGCTCGTTCGGATACGCAAGAGATGGCGGCTCGCAGTCACGGTCTGCGTGGTCGCCGTAGGGGCGCTGGCGAGTGGTTGCGCAGCGCCTAGGGTCCCCGTGCTGTTTGTCCACGGACATAGCGGTGATTCCGCCGAGGCTTGGTTCAGCACGGCCGGGGGAACTTCGTTTGCCGCTGCGCTTGCGGCGAATCCGCAATTGCCGATTGATGCCTTTTATCTGGAACTCCCCGTCCACGGGACCGCCCATCCACAGAATCAGGGTCGGAGCATCACGGAGGACGCCCAAGACATTCTGGCGATCATCGAAGGGGGACCTGATAGTCGAGGTGTGCAGCAGGTCGGCATCCTCAACATGCCGGCCTATCAGCGGAGTGGCCGCGTGGCAATCATCGCGTACAGCCAGGGCGCGATGAGTAGTCGGTATTACCTCAAGAACCTGATGGGGAGCCGGCGGGGCGGTGCCATCACGGTTGCTGAGTTCGTTACACTAGCGGCCCCGAACCATGGGGCGGGCGGCGTGTTCACGTGCGGGACGTCGAATGAGCCGGATCGTGCGCGGCGTCAGTTGTGTGGTGGCCACAAGGCCACTCTGGTGACTCAGGCGCTCCCCTGCGGTACTTGTCCTGCCGATTCCCCGGCCCCTTTCACCACGAACCAGACAGGTGACGATACCTTCATCACGGACTTGAACGGCCATGCCTTTTCGGACGATTGTGCTGCCGCCTATACCAACCCTGCCGAGGCGCCCTTCAGCCGCCCCTCTCGAGCGGACGGCGTCCTCTACGCGAACCTCTTCGCCGCCAATAATGCGGACGCCATCGTGGGGGGCGGCACGCAGGCCGGGGACTGTTTGGGACGCCGCCTCGCCCGGAATCACGCCCCGGACGCCGTCAATACGGAGATCGCTGGAGTCCCGGGGATCCTTGCCCAGGTTCACGCGAACTTCCCTCACCACTGGCCGACGATCTGTACCGCGTTGAAAGTTGTCGTCGACCACCAGCCCCCCTCTGATCCCGTGGATCCTGTCCAGGTGTGCGCGGGCCTTACCCCCCCCTGAAGGCGCTCTTCAAGAGATTGGTGAGTGGCATCCGACCTGGCGGGTAGCCCATGACGCCCCGATCGCTAGGGCGAATGGGCCGAAGTGCCGTAAGGCTTGATCGGTACGGCTAACAGGCAGGGCCGACTGGCAGAATGAGGTTCAGCCTTGGTCCTTGCAGCCGGCGAGGGTAAACCGGGCTTACCGGATCTTGGAGCCGGGAGGAATATCCTTGTCCGGGGTGAGCAGGACGATGCGCCCTTCGGCGTCCTCGGCAG
>CAYSDK010000006.1:18632-32098 GCA_964429865.1 uncultured bacterium | reverse complement strand
GGAATATCCTTGTCCGGGGTGAGCAGGACGATGCGCCCTTCGGCGTCCTCGGCAGCCAGGACCATCCCCTGGGATTCAATTCCCTGGATGCGCGCGGGCTTGAGGTTGGCAACGACGGCCACCTTTTTGCCGATCAGCGCCTCTGGGGCGTACTGCCCCTGCAGCCCCGCGACCAAGGTTCGTTCCTCCTCGCCGAGACGCACGGTGAGCTTGAGGAGCTTTTTCGAGCCGGCGACTGGCGCGGCGCGCACGATTTCGGCCACCCTGAGGTCAAGGCGCTGCAACTCCATTGGGCCTATCTGGGGGATAGCGGGTTCAACCTCTTCCTGGGCCCGGATCGCCGCAAAGCCCCCCTCCACGCGCGGAAAAAGGGGTGGCCCCTTGCGGATCATGCCGGACGTGGGGCCGCTTCCCCAGGCGGCCTGCTCGATCCGCATCGCCTCAACGTTTCCGTGGATCCCTAATTGGTCGGTGATAGCCTGCCCCGTCTCGGGCAGGAAGGGCGAGACGAGGACCCCGATGATCCGCAAGGCCTCCCAGGCATGGTACAGGACCCGCTCCAGGGCGTGAGGGTCCTTCTTACTGAGCTCCCAGGGCTTGGTGCTGTCAATATACTTGTTGACCGTATTCACCAGCCCCCACAGGGCCTCGAGAGCACGGTTGAAGGCAAGCTCATCTACTGCGCCCGCGACGGTCGTCGGGGTGGCTTCGGCCTGCTGCATCAGCTCGCGGTCCTGCGGACTGTCGGGGCTCATCCGCTGGGGGATCCTGCCGCTTACGTACTTCTCGATCATGGTCAAGACGCGGCTCAGCAGGTTGCCGAGATCATTGGCCAGGTCGGCGTTCAGCCGGCTGACCAAGGCGTCTTCACTGAAGCTGGCATCCAGTCCGAAGACCATCTCTCTCAGGAGGAAGTAGCGCAAGGCGTCCCGGCCGTATTTCTGGGTGAGATCGAGCGGCCGAACCACATTGCCGAGACTTTTGGACATCTTGCCCCACTCCACCTTCCAGTACCCGTGCACATGGAGATGGCGGTACAGGGGGATCTCGGCCGCCCAGAGCATGGTGGGCCAGTAAATGCCGTGCGGTTTGACGATGTCTTTGGCGATCAGGTGATTGGCCTCGGACCAGAAGGTCCGCGATTCTTCGCTGTCGGGATAGCCGAGGCCGCTCAAGTAATTGATCAGGGCATCAAACCAGACGTAGGTGACATAGTCGCGATCGAAGGGGAGCGGGATCCCCCATCGCAGACGGCTGACCGGCCGCGAGATGCACAGATCTTCGAGGGGCTCCCGGAGAAAGGCCAGCACCTCATTTCGGTACCGCTCGGGACGGATGAAGTCCGGGTGTTCCTCGAGGTGCTTGATCAGCCTCTCCTGGTACTTGCTCATACGAAAGAAGTAATTTCGCTCCTTGATGAAGGTGGGCTCGACCTGATGGTCGGGGCATTTGCCGTCCTTGAGCTCGCGCTCGGCATAAAAGCGCTCGCAGCCGAAGCAGTACTGGCCGCCGTACTCCCCGAGGTAGATCTCCCCACGGTCGTAGATCCGTTGCAGGAGGGCCTGAACCAATCGCTGGTGGGAGGGCTCGGTGGTGCGGATAAAGCGGGTATGGGTGATCTTCAAGGCCTGCCAGGTGTCGCGGAAGGCGGCGCTGATCCGGTCGGCGTACGCCTGCGGTTCGTCACCGGCCTTGGCGGCCGCCTGGGCAATCTTGTCCCCGTGCTCGTCGGTCCCCGTAAGAAAGAAGACACGATGCCCCGTGAATCGCTTGAACCGCGCGAGCGTGTCGGCCAGGATGGTCGTGTAGGCGTGGCCGAGGTGCGGGACGTCGTTGACGTAATAGATCGGGGTGGTAATGTAGATGATCCGCTCACTCATCGAGATGGATGGCGCTTCACGCGGGGTGATCCGTCTAAACGGCCTGAAGGTCGCGGAGCGTGAGGAACATCACCTCCAAGCTGAGCCGGAGGTTCGCGTACCGGCCGAGTCCGTCCAGGGTCTGCTTCACCGTGCGATACATCGCCAAAAGCTGCCTGAGCGCGAGGCCCTCACTCTGGCCTCGCAGGACCGCTTCGCGGTTTCGATAAACCAGCAGCTCCTGGTGACCCGTCACCTTTGAGACCATGAGGTCCCGGCACCAGACGAGGAGCGCCTCGAGGAAGAGAGGGACGGTCTCCTTCTGGCGGAGGACCTGCTCTGCCAGCTCGAGCACGGGGACGGTCCTTCCGGGGGGAAGGGCAAAGACCTGGCCCACCAGACCCCAGACCTCTGCAAGCGGGCTCTTGCGCAGCTCTTGCGCCCGGCCGAGGCTGCCGCCAGCGAGGCTGGCCAGGAGGGTGGCCTCCCCCTCTTCACACCCCTCCTCCCGGAGCCGGGTGGCGACAACCCCTTCGGGCAGGGCGGCGAATCGGATCTGGCTACAGCGGGAAGCGATCGGGGGAAGAAGCGCCGAGGCCTCCGGGGCGATGAGGATCAGGAAGGTGGCTCGCGGGGGCTCTTCCAAGGTCTTGAGGAGCGCATTCTGGGCCTGCTCCGTCATCGTCTCGGCCTGATCCAGGATAAAGACCTTTCCTCGTCCCTCGTAAGGCGTGAGGGGTGCCTCGCGGGTCACGGTGCGGATCTGACCGATCTTGACCGTGGCGCCTTCCGGGGTGACCAGATGGACGTCGGGGTGAATGTTCTTGGCGATCTTGCCACAGGCGGGACAGCGGTCACAGCAATCGCCGTTGACCCTGTTCAGACAGTTCAGCGCCTTGGCAACCGCGATGGCCGTGAGAAACCGTCCGACTCCTTTCGGTCCTGTGAAGAGGAGCGCATGCGGCAGGCGATCGATCTCGATCGCCCGCTTGAGCAGCGAGACCGCGCGTTCCTGGCCGAGGATGCCGGCAAAGCCCACTACCGCCTCTCCCCCTGAACAGCCCAGCTCCCGATCAGCGGCTCGACCCGCTGCCAGATCTCTCTGGCGATTGTCTCTTCCTGGCGTGTGGCATCGACGACGAGGAATCGATGAGGTTCCTCCCGGGCGAGGTGGAGATACCCCTCCCGCACCCGGTCGTGGAACTCCAGGGCCTCCGACTCCAGGCGATCCAGGAAGGGCTCGGGCAGTGAGACCTGACCACGCGCCCTCACCCGGCGGAGCCCCTCGCGGGGGTCGAGATCGAGGAGGATGGTGAGGTCCGGCGTGAGACCCCCGGTGGCGACCCGATTCATTGTCGCGATACGCCTCAGGTCCAGGCCCCGGCCGTGTCCCTGGTAGGCGACGGTCGCATCGGCGAATCGATCACACACGACGATGATCCCCGCCTCAAGGGACGGGCGGATGCACTCGCGACTGAGCTGGGCACGCGAGGCCAGATAGAGAAAGAGTTCGGCCTCGGCCGCCATCTCCTGATCGCGGGTCATGAGCAGGATGGACCGAATCGCCTCGCCGAGGGATGTCCCTCCGGGCTCTCGGGTCTCCGTCACGGGTTGCCCGGCGTGCCGCAGGCTGGCGGCCACGCGTCGGAGTTGCGTGGTCTTGCCCGAGCCCTCGACGCCTTCAAATGTGAAAAAGAGACCGCGCATCCTCTCCTACCCTTTTTTTGCCACCGGACCCTTCTCCCGGCGGTCCGTGACCTGCTTGGCCGCCCGGGAGACCGCGGCAGGGATGTTGCGATCCCTGGCCAAGAACTGGAGTTCCCTGTCGCTCAGATTGGTAAGCCCGAGACCCAACGAGACCCCCACGGGGGTTTTCGGATTGTGGAGGAGGCTGTTGACCACCAGCTTGTTAGCCCGGAAGCGCCGGATGTTGGCGATGGCCCTGAGGACTTTATCGGAGATATCCCGCATCTGGGCGACGTTGATGATCTCGTCATCGCTGATGCGGGGGCTGGTGACCACCTCGAGGGCGATCATGTCGTTGGGGTCCTTGATCAGGATCATCCGCGCGTCCCTATTCCCCTTCTTCGCCAGGGCCAGCTTCTGCCCGGTGTTCATCTCCCGGATCAACTGGACAAGCGTCTTCTTGCGCTCGGGCTCTTCTTTCGTGGTTTCGTGCAGGATCCATTGCACTCTGCGGCGGTCCGCCGCGGACAGGCTGGGGTTCTTGAGGAGGGCGTGGCCCACGACGGGGTTGTGGAAGAGGAAGACCCGATCCTCCAGCAGTTGGGCCGCCACCGAAGCCGGCGCTCGTTCCGCCATATAGATCATGGCGGGGAGGGGGGTCAGGGGATTCGCTACGAGGAGCTTCCAGAGCTCTTCGTCCTCGGGGAATTGGGCGGGCAACTCCTCGAGGAGCCGGGGCTCTATCTCTTCTGATTGGGCGAGGCGGGTGGCCTCATCGCGGGTGAGCGCGGACGGAGTCGGAGTGGCGCTCGGATCGCTCATGAGCTCAACTCGCCTGCAAGTATTGGACCGACGGCGCTGATCAAAAGCCCCACCTCGTCCTCGCGGACAGTGCGCATATCAAGGAGGACCTTCTCCCCTTTGATGCGCGCCACCACAGCCGGATCGGCATCCCTGAGCAGAGCCTCCAATCGATGCGGGGACACCGCGGACCTCTGAAGCGCGACGCAATACGTGGGGAGGCCCTGGACAGGAAGCGCCCCCCCTCCCACCTCAGACCACTGGTCCTCGACGGTCACGCGAACCGAAGGATGCGCCCGCGCCTGCAAGCCCGCGCGCACCCGCTCCGCGCGCTGCTCGATCTCGTGGAGCGGGCAGGTGATCATGGCCAGGGCGGGAATGGCACCGAGACCCTTCTCCCCTTCTAGGTAGCCCCGGAGGGTAGCCTCGAGGGCCGCGAGGGAGAGTTTGTCGATGCGCACCGCTCGCGCCAGTGGGTTTTTCCGGAGGCGCTCGATCATCAGCTTTTTCCCCACGATGAGCCCCGCCTGGGGCCCTCCGAGGAGCTTGTCTCCGCTGAACGTGATCAGATCCACCCCACTCCGAAGGGTCTCCTGGACGGTTGGCTCCCCCTTGAAACCGAATGGGGCGAGATCGGCAATGGCGCCGCTGCCCATGTCGATCATCACCGGGAGGGCCCGGCGCCGGCCCAGCGCCACCAGGTCCGCGAGGAGGACGTCGCTGGTAAAGCCGACGATCCGAAAGTTGCTGGGGTGCACCTTCAGGAGGAGGGCTGTCCTCTCACCGATCGCCTCTTCGTAGTCTTTGAGGCGGGTCCGATTCGTGGTCCCCACCTCCCTGAGGACCGCCCCCGCCTTTCGCATGACGTCCGGGATTCGGAAGGAGTCTCCGATCTCGATCAACTCGCCTCGGGAGACCACCACCTCGCGGCCTTCGGCGAGCGTATTGATGCTCAGCAGGACTGCGGCGGCGTTGTTGTTGACCGCAAGGGCCCCCTCGGCTCCCGTGAGGCGGGTGAGAAGGCCCTGGACGTGCCCTTGCCGAGAGCCTCTGGCGCCTTGGGGGAGATCGAATTCCAAGGTCGAGTAGTGCTGCGCGACCTCTTGGAGGCGGGCCAGCGCCTCAGGAGAGAGGGGGGCCCGGCCGAGGTTCGTGTGGAGGATTACCCCGGTGGCATTGATCACCCGGCGCAGGCTTGGGCGGGCCAGGTGCAGGACCTTGCGGCAAACCTGCGCGAGGAGAGTGGAAAGATCAGGGACGAAAGTCTCGCTCCCCTCGCGGAGGAGGGCCAGAATCTTTTGTCGGCGCTCCTCGAGGGTCTCCCGGACCGCCTCGATCACCGTCCACCGGGGATGCACCTCGAGGAGCTTCTGGATGACCGGCTCCTGGAGGAGTTCGTCAACCGACGGAATCTGGCGGAGGAGGAGGCCCGCCTGCTGCTCTGGAATAGCCATGTGCGGCCTCGTTTGTTCTTTGTATCATACCCTCCGAGCCCCGCGCAACGCAAATTGGCGCGGGGACCGGAAAACCAAAAGCCACCCGGAGGTGGCTTTTGGTGGGGTTGGTGGTGTTGCCTAGGAAAGTTCGTGGACCGCCCCTGTCCGTCGGGCCTGATAGCACGGCTTGCAATAGACCGGGCGGTCCGGCATAGGCCTGAAAGGGACGGTCGTCCGTTGGCCACACTGGGAGCAGACCGCTTCGAAGATCTCCCTGGGACCGGCGCTGACCCCGCCCCCCTTTCTCATTGCCTTACAACTCTTGCACCGTTTGGGTTCGTTCGTGAATCCCTTCTGGGCGAAGAACTCCTGCTCCCCGGCCGTAAAGGCGAATTCTTTGCCGCAATCTACACAGACCAAAATCTTATCTTGCAAGGCCATTGGTTTCCTCCTCGATAGGGATCGATCGTCCTGGTCCTTCGAGCCCTGCGAAACCCTCAAGGTCCCATCCCCCCCTCCTTTGTCTGCTCACCTTCGAACCCCCAAGCGGGGAAAGACCAGCTCCTGAACGCGGTTCACCTGGGTTCGCGCATAGTGCCATGCCTCCTCCTTCCGCGGCCCTTCGGTCCGGTATGGCGGGTCGGCGAGTGAGGTTTCTGTGCATCCCTCGGTTCGAAACTGGGGGAGAAAGGCGCTCGGAAGTTCAGGACGGACCTCGACTCCCGCCATGAGGGCCCAGACCGCGGTCCAGGCGCGGGGAACGTTCCCCAGGTGGTAGCCTCCACCCCCGAGGGCGAGCCAGCGGGGGGCACTCTTGGCGAGGAGCGCGACGGCCCTGAGGAAGCCCCGCATCGTCAGTCGCAGATGAGACAAGGGGTCACTCCGGTGGGCGTCGATCCCCAACTGGGTGACGACCACGTCGGGACGAAACGTCTCGAGAAGAGGAGGGACGGTCTCCTCGAAGGCCCAGATGAAGATCTCGTCATCGGTCTCGGGGGCGAGGGGCACATTGACCGAAAATCCCTCCCCCTTCCCGGTCCCGATCTCCTCCGGGAAGCCGGTGCCGGGAAAGAGGGTGAGACCGGTCTCATGCAGCGAGATGGTCAACACCTGATCCGTGTCGTAGAAGGCGTCTTGGACCCCGTCTCCATGATGGGCATCGATGTCCACATAGGCTACCCGCAGCCCGTGGTCGATCAGAAAGCGAATGGCCACGGCGGCATCGTTGATATAGCAGAAGCCCGAGGCGCGACCGGATGCGGCGTGGTGGAGGCCTCCCGCGATGTTGAAGGCGCGGGGGGTCTCGCCGGCCGCGAGGAGCCGGGCCGCTTCGAGCGACGCCCCGGTCAGGAGGGTGGACCAAGCGTACACGCCCTCGAAGATGGGATTATCGCTGGTGCCGAGGCCGAAGTGCCAAGCGCGGGGGACCGAGGCCCCTGCGCTCGCCTCCCGGAGGACATCCAGGTACTCTTTCGTGTGGATGCGGGAGAGCTCATCTTCCGTGGCTATCGGGACGTCAGCCAATTGGGTATGGGCAGAATGAAAAAGGCCGTAGGCGTGAATGAGGTCATGGGTGAGCGTCAGGCGACGGATCTTCATGGGGTGGCTGGGACCGTAGTCAAACTCCCGGTACTTCGGAGTGTAGAAGAAAACGGCCTGGGTCGCGCTGGTCATCTCCGTTTGCCTTCGGAGTGAGGAGCCTCGTCGTGCAGAGGATCAATCCCTTTCGCCCGGGCGGCGGTACGTGCCACTCCTTCCCCCACGCTTGGAAACGAGCCGGATGTTCTCGATGGTCATCTCCTTGTCTCGAGCCTTGCACATGTCATAGATCGTCAGGGCGGCCACCGAGACGGCCGTGAGCGCCTCCATCTCGGCTCCGGTCTTGCCATGCACCTTCACGCGGGACTCGATCTCGATCGTTCCCCGGTCGGGGTCGGGGCGAAAGGTGACCTCCGCTGAGGTGATCAGGAGGGGATGGCAGAGGGGGATGAGGCGATCGACTCCCTTGGCGGCCATGATCCCGGCCACGCGGGCCACAGCCAACACATCCCCCTTGGGGATCGATTTGTCGAGAATCATCCGGAGGGTTTCAGGTCTGAGATGGATGGTGCCTCGGGCCGTCGCGTCTCGGGTGGTGTCAGCCTTTTCGCTGATATCCACCATCCGGGCTCTGCCCAGGGGATCCAGATGGGATAACGGTTGCATCTTGGGCCTGCGTATGACGCCGCATGATGGCGTACATGTCGTCCTTGATCTTGAGTTTGAGTTTCTGCAGCTCTTTGCGCTTGCGCTCTTGATCGCTGGTCAGGTAATAGATCCGATCGAATTCCATGATCTTGCGATCAAACTCTCGATGCTTTTCGGCCAGGCGGCGGAATTCGGCATCTTCCTCCTTCAGCCGCGCAAAGAGCTGCGCCTCCGTTTCATTCATATGCGACCTCCTTTCGCAGAGCAGAAATCCTTCCTGGTAAGGACAAGCGCTTTTGGATAGAGCGGGGCGAAGGCTGGGTGGGCACGTAGACCCTGCATCGGCAGGCTAAAGCGTCCGACCTGAGTCATATCCCCTACGGCGTGTGTCACATACAGACCAGGCTCGTAGGCTAGTGAAAACCGCGGGGAAAGTCAAGAAGA
The DNA here is from genome assembly GCA_964429865.1 of uncultured bacterium. GTDB lineage: Bacteria > Methylomirabilota > Methylomirabilia > Methylomirabilales > CSP1-5 > CSP1-5. The sequence continues at coordinate 23,685 of CAYSDK010000006.1, read as the reverse complement.
AAAATGCGTGAGGATGAGCGTTGATCACCGCAGCCGGATCACGTGCACGGCGGTGGCCTTGAACGAGGCGATCACCGGCTTTGCCTCGGCCAGCCCCAGCTCGGTAAAGGAGGGTCGCGTGATCAAGGCGACGAGGCGGCTCCCGTCACAGTCCACCACGACCCGAAAGTGGGATCCCCACGGGGTGAGCTTTACCACGGCGCCTGCGAGCCGATTGCGGGCGCTCGACCTCAGGCCCTCCGTCTCTCGCAGGCTCAGGGTGATGTCCTCCGGTCGAAGGCAGAGGAGGACGCGCTCGCCGGGCCGAAAATCTCCCACGACCTCCGCTTCCCCTCCGTTGAACCGGACGCGCGCCAGGCCGGCCGTGGCCGTCTCTACGACGCCGGACAGCTTGGTCTCGACCCCCACGAACCGCGCCACCTCCTCGTTCACCGGTTGGGTAAAGACCTCGACGGAGGGGCCGACCTGACGGAACTTGCCCTGCATCAGGACCGCCACCCGATCGCCGAGGATGGAAGCTTCACTGCGCTCGTGCGTGACGAACACCGTGGTGATCCTCGTCTCCCGAAGGATCGTTTCCAGGTCGAGGAGGAGCCCCTCTCGGGTCGGCGGGTCGAGCGCGGAGAACGGTTCGTCCAGCAGGAGGAGTTCCGGGGCCAGGGCCAGCGCGCGGGCGAGGCTGGTCCGCTGGGCCTCGCCTCCGGAGAGGCTTCGGCCCGCTCGTCCGGCGAGATGCGCAATCCCGAGCCGCTCGAGCCAGGGCCGGACCTGTTGCTCGATGGTTCGTCGATCCAGGCCTCGGAGCTTGAGACCAAGAGCAGCGTTCTCGTAGACGGAGGCGTTCACGAGAAGCGGCTCTTGGAAGACGCTGGCCATGCGGCGCCTGAGGTTCAGGGCGTTTTCCCGGGTGGCCTCCTGCCCACGGAAAGCGACTTTCCCCCGGGCGGGCTGCTCCAACAGTCCCATGACACGGAGGAGCGTCGATTTCCCAGCGCCGTTGGGCCCGATGACGGCCAGAACCTCACCGGCGTGAACCTCGAGCGAGGGGACCTCCAGGATGGGAACATCCCCGTACTGCATGAGGATATCCTCGAGGGTCAGGAGGGCCTCGGCCATCGGATCTGCTCTCGTTGTTGAATCCGGGTGAGGATGAAGTTCACGCCGAAGGCCAGGGTGAGGAGGATCAGGCCGAGGGCAATGGCCGTTCCGAAGTTGCCCATGGAGGTCTCCAGGACGGTTGCGGTGGTGAGAACGCGGGTTTGCCCTTTGATGTTGCCCCCTACCATGAGGACCGAGCCGACCTCCGAGATGACGCCGCCGAAGCCAGCCATGACCGCTGCGAGGAGCGGAAGCTGCGCCTCCTTGCAGAGGAGCCAGAGGAGCTGTGGTCTCGACGCGCCGATCCCGAGCAGTTGCAGTCTTACCTTGGGGTTCAGAGTCTGAAAGGCGGCCATGGTGAGACCGGCCACGATGGGGAAGGCGATGACGACCTGGGCGATGACCATGGCGGCCGGGGTGTATATCAGGTTGAGGAAGCCGAGCGGCCCGCTGCGCCAGAGCAGGATGCTGATGAAGAGTCCGACCACGACCGGTGGCAGGCCCATCCCGGTGTTGACCAGGGCCACAACGATGGCCCGGCCGGGAAACCGGGTGAGCGCCAAGAGAATTCCAAGAGGGATACCGAGGATGAGCGCGACCAGTGTCGCGGTGCCCGAGACCGCGAGCGACAGCCACGTGATCGCCCAGATATCGGCGTCCCCACTGAAGACGAGGCGAAACGCCGTGAACACCCCTTCGAGAATCAGCTCCACCTGAGTAGGTCTCCCATCACTTGACCGGATCCAGGAAGTACAGCGGCTGACCGAACCGCTCCTTGCCGAAATCCCGAATCAGGGCGCGCGCCTCGTCCGAAATAAGAAAGTCGCTGAAGGCGCGCGCCCCCGCGTGATTCGCCCTGGGATGCTTTGCCGGGTTCACCTCCATGCTGCTGTAGAGATTGAGCAGCACCGGGTCCCCTTCCAGAAGGATATCAAGCCCGAGCGTCTTCCGGAGGTTCAGGAAGGTGGCGCGGTCAGTGAGGGTATACGCCTGCTTCTGGCTGGCGATGCCGAGCGTCGCCCCCATCCCCTGCCCCACCTCCACGTACCAGATCCGTGTGGGGCTGAGACCCGCGGCCTTCCAGAGCACCTGCTCCCGCTTATGCGTCCCCGAGTCATCCCCCCGGGAGACAAACATCGCCTTCGCTTCGGCGATCTGTCTGAGGGCGGCTGCGGCCTTCTTCGCCCGCGCCACCTTCGCCGGGTCTTGGGCCGGCCCGACGATAATAAAGTCGTTGTGCATAAATTGTCGCCGGTTGATGAAGTATCCCTCCATCACTAAGGGAATCTCCGCTTCTGGGTCATGGGTGAGGAGGATGTCCGCATCCCCCCGCTTGCCCATTGCCAGCGCCTGGCCCGTCCCGATCGCGATGGGTCGGACGATGTAGCCGGTCTTCTTTTCAAAAACGGGGATGAGGACGTCGAGGAGCCCGGAGTCCCGGAGGGTATGACCCGTCGCCAGGACGATGATCCTGTTCGCCGGTTTGGCTGCCCAGCTGCCAAGAGGCATCGCCAGGACAAGGGTCGATGCGGCAAGAACCAACGCGCGCAAGGTGGGTCCCGGCATGCCCGAGATCTGTCCTTCCTGGAGGGCTAACGCTATGGCTTGGCGATCACCACCTCCCCAGCGTACTCCGTCGTGCTGGTGAATTCAAGCGCTTCGCGCCACCGCGCGGTGGCCGGACGAGCTGCCCCTTATTCCGGCTTCACCGGATCGAGGAAAAACAGGGGCTGGCCGAACCGATCCTTGCCGTAATCCTGGATGAGCGTCCGGGCCTCGTCGGTCAGCAGCCATTTGTGGAGCGCCTTAGCCCCGTCGGCGTTCACCTTGGAGTGCTTGGCCGGGTTGACCAGCATCACGCTGTACTTGTTGAGCAGCAGCGAGTCACCCTCGAGAAGGATCTGTGATCCCAGGGTCTTCTGCAGGCTGAGGTACGTTGCCCGGTCAGTCAGGGTATAGCCCTGCTTTTCGCTCGCGATCCGAAGCGTCGCCCCCATCCCCTGCCCCGCCTCCAGGTACCACGTGTCTGTGGGCGAGAGCCCAATCGCCTTCCAGAGGGCCCTTTCCTGCTTGTGCGTTCCCGAGTCGTCACCCCGGGAGACAAAAGTCGCCTTGACCTCCGCGATCTGCCGAAGGGCAGCCGCAGCGCCCTTCACCCCCGCGATCCTCGCCGGATCATCGGCCGGTCCGACGAGGACGTAGTCGTTGTGCATGAACTGTACGCGATGGGTGAGCCACCCTTCGTCCACGAGGGGCTTCTCGGCCTCTGGCGCATGCGTCATCACAATGTCCGCATCCCCTCGCTTGCCCATCGCGAGCGACTGTCCGGTGCCGACCGCGATCGTCTTGACGACGTAGCCGGTCTTCTTCTCAAAGACCGGGAGCAGAACATCGAGGAGCCCGGAGTCCCGCGTGCTGGTGGTCGTGGCGAGGATGACGGTGGGATTGGCCGGACCCGCTGCCCAGAGATCGGCGGACAGTCCCAGTCCTATCGATACAAGAGCGAGCAGCGCGTGTCGGTGGCTATGCCCCCGCATCATCGAGTTGCCTCTGCTGCCTTCCCTCCCCCGGTGACCAACACCTCAGTGGCCGCCTCGCTTCCTCAGCTCGGCGTCGCCGAAAGGATGCGGCCGGATTCGGAGGTGTCGTACCCGCCGAGGGCCTCGACCCGGGTGCGGAACTCGCGCGAGCCCGCGATCTCGAGGAGGATCTGGACGCCCCGAGTAAAGAAGCGCTCTTTCGGAATCACGACATCGAAGCGTTCCCGAGTCAAAGAGGTAAAATCGAGGTCGAGGAGGCGGGCGGCTGCCTTCGTTGCGACTCCTGTGTCGGCCTCCCCCCGCAGGACCTTTAGCCCGACCTCGAGGTGGGTGGTAACGGCCTCCTGGTAGCCGTTGATCCGTTCGGGTTCAATCCCCGCCCGCCCAAGTTGTTGGTCGAGGTAAAGACGGGTACCCGAGCCTTGCTGCCGGTTGATGATCCGGAGGCCTGGGCGGGTCAGATCGGCCACCGTCTGAAGCCCGAAGGGGTTTCGGGGCCTTGTCACGAGACCCAGCTCACGGTGAAAGAGGGGGACGACCGCATGTCCCGAGGGGAGTGTGCGCTCCAGGTACGGCAGGTTGTATTCACCGGTGTCTGGATCAAGGAGATGAGCGAGGGCAAGATCGGCGACCCCGTCCCGGATTGCCGCGAGGCCGGCGCTACTGCCGACCGTGGCGAGGAAGAAGGAGGGGCAAGCCCGCCGCCTGGCGTACAGCTCTGTCAGGATGCCAAGACTCGGGTCGTCGCTGCCGGCGGCCAGGAGGGCGGGTCTTTCGTCTTCCTTCCGCCGCCACCCTGGACCCTTCGCACTGTCCTCGATCCACTGGTCGATGAGCGCCTTCGGAAAGATCCATTTGCCGGTCACCCGGGTACACGGGATCTTCCTCGCCTTGGCGAGGTAATAGACCTTCTTTTCGTGGATGCCCAGGTAGGCGGCGACCTCTTTGGTGTTCATGAGTTCGGTCATCTCTTTCCTCGGATGCCTGAAATATATCCATCAGTTTGGGGAAAAGTCAAATAATATTACTTAAAATAATAAATTCGTACAAATTGTTCCAATATGGACAAGATACCGCACCCCTGAACCATGTGGGGCAACCCCACCAGAGGAATGGCGATATCGGATACCCCATTGCACTGCCAAGAGGCATTGTTCAGAAATGCCCTGATGTGGTATACCGAGCCTGCCCCGTGCGTTGGGGATCGGCCGACGACACAGGCTGAAGGGTGACACGACCATGCAGGATTTCTTCGGCCGCGAACTCGAGCGCTTGAAGCGCAAGGACTCTTACCGGTGGCTCCGGACCATGGAAGGGGCGACCGAGGCACGGATGCGGGTCGATGGCCGCGAGGTGATTGTGCTTTGTAGCAGCAATTACCTCGGCCTGGCCACCCACCCCCGGCTCAAGGCTGC
>CAYSDK010000006.1:14044-18532 GCA_964429865.1 uncultured bacterium | reverse complement strand
TGCTTTGTAGCAGCAATTACCTCGGCCTGGCCACCCACCCCCGGCTCAAGGCTGCTGCCATCGAGGCCACCGAGCGCCTCGGCGTTTGCTCCGCCGCCTCACGACTCATCGCAGGCAATAATGAGCTCTACCGCATCCTGGAGGAGCGATTGGCTCGCTTCAAGGGGCGGGAGGCTGCGCTCGTCTACAGCACCGGCTACATGGCCAATCTCGGGGTGATCTCAACGGTCGTGGGCGAGCGGGATGTGATCTATGCGGATGCCCTGAGCCACGCCAGCATCGTCGACGGCTGCCGGTTGAGCCGCGCGGCGGTGAAGATATTTCCCCACAACGACGTCTGTGCCCTCGAACAGCTGTTGAAGTCAGACACCGGGTTCCGGCGGAGACTCATCGCGGTCGACGGGGTCTACAGCATGGACGGGGATCTCGTGCCGTTGCCGGACCTCGCCAAGCTGGCTAAGCAGTACGACGCTCTGCTCATGCTTGATGATGCGCACGGGACCGGAGTCCTGGGCGAGCGGGGAGGAGGCACGGCGGAGCACTTTGGTCTGGACGATCCCGATGCGGTAGATATCGAGATCGGCACCCTGGGCAAGGCATTCGGAAGCTTTGGGGCCTATGTTGTTGGCAGCCGGAGCCTGCGGGAATATCTCGTCAATCGATCGCGGAGCTTCATCTTCACCTGTGCCCTGACCCCGCCGGCCCTCGCCGCCGCCCTCGCCGCCCTGGACCTTGTGCAGCAGGACCCTAGCTACCGGCAACGCCTGTGGGAGAACGTCCGCCATTTCCGAGAGGGTCTGCACCGCCTGGGCCTCTCCACGGAGCCGAGTGTGACCCACATCCTCCCTGTGATGACCCATGACCGGCAGCGGACGATGGGGCTCAGCGAGCGCCTCCTCGAGCTGGGGGTCTTCTGCCAGGGGATCCGGCCCCCCACCGTCCCTCCCGGGACCAGCCGGCTCCGCTTCACCGTCACCGCCGCGCACACGCGGGACGATCTGGACCAGGCGCTTCAGGCGGTTGAAAGAGCCTTCCGCGAGTTCGCCCTCCTCTGAGCGGTGGTTATTGCCCAGCCTCGCAAGCGCATCCGCGCAGGGCGGGGACGCATTCACACAGAGACTCTGAACGGGAGTTCGTGTGGAGGGAGCGTGCAATGCTCAGTCAATCCACCAGGTCGCGATTGGCAACGCAGATCGAATGTCTTCAAGTCATACTGGGCGGGAGGGATGCTGCGGCGATCAACCGGCGTCCGGCCTCGGGCAAGTGGTCGGCCCACGAGAATCTCACCCACCTCGCTCGTATGCACGAAATCACTCTCGAGCGGATCCGGCGCATTCTCAGCGAAGAGCGGCCGCAGCTTCCCCGGTACACAGCCGAGGATGACCCGGAGTGGCCACAATGGACGGCCATGCGGACCGAGGAAGTACTCAGGCGACTTTCGACGTTGCGGGATGACCTCATCCAGCTCGTCACGCGCCTTTCCCCCGAGCAGCTCAGCCGGGTCGGCGTCCACGGCGTCCTGGGTGGCATGATGATTCCGGAGTGGATCGAGTTCTTCCTGCTACACGAGGCGCATCATCTCTACGCTGCTATGCAGCGCGCTCGCGGCGGATAGGCCGTCGGCGGCTCACAACTAGAACTGCAGCGTGCCCCGCGCGCGCCACTCAGAGGGGAGAAGGCTGTGATAGATGAACGCATGCACCGGAGTTGGGACACCCGCTTCCTGACCTAGGCGCACCACCGCCCCGTTCTGCGCCTCGAGTTCCGACGGTCGCCCCTCCATGATGTCCCGTTGCATCGAGGCTGTGGACCCGGGCTGCAGGTTGTCGACAAAGGCCATGCCCTTCCGCGTCGCCTCTTCGGTGAAGGCGACTTTTCGTGCCTGTCCGACGTCCAGGATCTCGCGCATCGCCTGTTCCATCATCCGGCGGGTCTCGGGGACGCTCCGGACCACCCCGACCGGCACGCGCGTCACGGCCCCCACGCCGCCCCACGATGCAATGAAGAGGAACTTCTCCCACATCGCGACTTGAATATCCGGCGGGATTTCCACGTGCACTCCGGCCCGCGCAAAGGCCTGGCGCAGGCGTTCGGCGCGCGCGCTGGACCGGTTATTCAGTTCACCAAACGCTATATAGGGCTCCGCACCGACGTGGCGGATATGCCCCGGGCCAGCCACGAAGCTGATGATGCTGCAGAGCCCGCCCAGCACGTGCTCGGCACCCAGGATGGCCGCCAACTGGCTCGGCGCCTCAACGCCATTCTGGAGCGGGACGACGAACGTGTCCGGACCGACCAAGGGTCGCATGGCTTGGGCAGCCTCGGCGACCTGCCACGCTTTCACCCCCACAAGGACGGCGTCCACCGCCCCGACGTGTGCCGGGTCGTCTGTCGCCTGCGTCGGGTGGACGACAAAGTCGCCCTTCAGGCTGTCCACGCGCAGGCCGCGCGCCCGCAGGGCCTTCAAGTGCTCCCCGCGCGCGATGAAGATCACCTCTTCTCCGGCCTGGGCCAGCCGGCCGCCGAAATAGCCCCCGACCCCTCCTGTCCCAAAAACCGCAGTGCGCATCGAGGACCTCCTGGCAAGAGATTCACAATCCCTGAAACCATCAAGCCCTGCCGTTCGTCTATTATACGTCAAGGTGAGCCACGCATTCGACTCCAGCAGCACCTCAGCATACAGGGGGATGTGGACAATGAAGATTGTGTCCGTCAACGTGGGACTGCCGCGGGAAGTGATCTGGAAGGGCAAGAGAGTCACCACCGGGATCTTTAAGGAACCTGTCACAGGGCGCGTGATGATGCAAAGACTGAATCTGGATGGGGACCGACAGGCGGATTTGTCCGTCCACGGCGGCCCCAGCAAGGCGGTGTATGTGTACCCGGACGAGCATTATGACTATTGGCGGGGGGAATTGCCGGAGATGAAGCTGCCCTGGGGGATGTTCGGCGAAAATCTCACCACCGAAGGATTGCGGGAGGATGTGGTCAGCATTGGGGATCGGCTTCGCATCGGTTCAGCGGAAGTGATGGTGACTGAACCGCGGATGCCCTGCTACAAGCTGGGGATCAAGTTCGAGCGGGAGGACATCATTAAGCGGTTTCTGAGAAGTGGCCGGACCGGCTTCTATGTTGCGGTCTTGCAAGAAGGTGAGGTCGGAGCCGGAGACATCGTAAATCTCATCAGTCGCGACGGAAACAATGTCACGGTGGCCGACATCACCCGCTTATACGTGAGTGAAAAGGACAATCTGGACCTGTTGCACCGCACGATGCGGGTCGAGGCCTTGCCCGAAAGCTGGCGGGACTACTTCCGGCAGCAGATCGAAAAACTGGGTCGCTCAGTGGAGAGAAAACCACAGGCAAAGTCGCCGGCATCGCCGTGTTGTGAGTGAGCGAAGGCGCAGCTACAACGCGCTGGCGGTCGTGCCCATCGGGGGCGCGGGATTGCCCCGGGACTCGACGCCAAAGCCACGTTCGCGCCAGGCGCCGAAGCCACCGGCGAGGGGTCGGACGCGCGTGATCCCCCGCCGCCGCAGCAGAAGCGCCACCCGGGCGCTCGAGGCCTCGCTGGGTCACGTGCAGTACAGGACAAGCTCGCGGTCGCGCGGGATTTCCTGGTGGCGCTTCTCGAGTTGATCCGGCGAGAGCTGGATGGCGCCGGGAATGGTCGCTGGCTCTGCCTCGAAGTCGAGCGAGTGACGCAGATCCACGACCACCACACCTTCGCCGGCATCGAGCTTGCGTTTGAGTTCCTCCGGGGTGATCCGGTCGATCCGCAGCCGGCGCATAAAGCGACGGCGCTGCACATACTTCCAGCCGATGTACCCCGTCAGGGCCACCGCGACGATCCCCACCAGCCGGGTGCCAAACTCCGCCGCCGAGGCGGCTACGCGCTCGATTTGATCGCTGAAGACGAAGCCCAGCCCCGTATACGCGCCCACCCAAATCAATGCCCCCACCGCGTCGAAGAACAGAAAGCGCGGGAGCCGCATGCGGAAGATCCCCGCCAGGGGGGGTGCCACAGTACTCAATCCGGGGACGAACTTGGCCAGGATCAGCGAGCGGGCGCCATGCCGGACGAAGACATCTTCCGTCCGGCGAACGCATGAGTCCGGCTCGAGGGCGATCCGGCAGAGGAACTGCAAGATCCTACTGCCGCGGCGTCGGCCCAGCTCGTACCAGATGGTGTCGGCGAGCAACGTCGCCAGGCACCCCACGACGATGGCGAGGGCGAAGCTCAATTGCTTGCCGCCGGCCAAAGCTCCGGCGGCGAGCATCAATGGGGCGGCCGGGATGGGCAAACCGATCTGCTCGACGAACACCACCGCGAACAGAACTGAGTACCCGTGCCGGATCAGGAACTCCAGCGCCTCACTCATCGCAACGGTCCCCTCCTTCACTCCTGCGAGCTGCGAGGTTAGTAATACGCTTACTCTTCGACCACCTCGCCGTCCCATTCGATCGCGATGCCCCGCTGGACGGACT
>CAYSDK010000006.1:11567-13944 GCA_964429865.1 uncultured bacterium | reverse complement strand
CCGGACTCAACGCCGGAGCAGCTTGAAGCCGATGCCCGAACCCATCTCTTGCGCATACGCGAGATGAATCCAGAGCATGGCCAGTGGCTCGAGCAGGCGCGCCGCCTGCAGGGGACCAGCATCGACGGCCTCGAAGCCGAGCTCTTCGGTCAGTCTCGTAACCGCAGTCTTGGCTGCAGCGTCATCCCCGCAGATGAACATCGTAACCTGCTCTGCGCCGAAGCGCGGGTTCGCCATGTTTTCGGCGCCGGTCATATTGAACGCCTTCACGACGCGAGCGCCTGGCGTCTTCTTGGCAATCTCTTCCCCAGCGGACGTGGTGTGACCGATCTCCAGGCCGCTCAGGTCTTGCTTGAGTGGATTCGTGCAGTCGATGAGAATCTTGCCCGCCAACGGGCCAGCCGCTTTGAGGGCGTGGTCCACGGAAGGCCACGGAGGAGCGAAAAGGATGACCTCGCCGAACTGCACCGCCTCGGCAGGCGTGCCGGCCCGAGTGTTGGGTCCGGCCGACGCGGCGAGACTCTCGAGTTTTTTGGGGTCCCGTGAGTAGCTGAAGAGAATCCTGTGGCCGCGCTTCGCCCAGGCCTTTCCCAGCGTGCTGCCGACATTGCCTGAGCCAAGGATCCCGATGTTCATCCCCTTCTCCCCATTCCTTTCTTACGGGGTTGTCATCACCGCGCGGAAGCGAACCTTGCCCTCAGCAACGCGCTCATAGGCCTTGTTGATCTCGTCGAGCCGGTAGGTTTCGGCAATGACCTTTACCTTGCCCTTGGCCGCGTAGTCAAGGGCCTCGTAGAGGAACTCCGTCCCGTTTTGCTGCGAGCCGATGATCCGAAGGCACTTCAAGATGGCGTCGGCTGGCGGGACCGGAAAGGATTTGGCCTCGTAGCCCATCAGAACGAAACGCCCGTCAGGGCGTAGTCCTTGGATGCTGTCGGCCATGGCGTCGTTCGAGTTACTGGTGCCGAGGATCACGTCGGCACCCCCGATAGCGGCCAGGCCCTGGCCGTCGCGGACGATCTCATCGGCCCCTAGCTCGCGGATGGACCGGTCTTTGTCCGGCGAGCGGGAGACCGCGATGGTGGTGAATCCCGCAGCCTTTGCGTACTGGACCGCGAGATGGCCCAGGCCACCGATGCCGACTACGGCGATGCGCTCGTGCGGCTGCGGCTCTGCGATCCGCAAGCCGGACCAGACCGTATAGCCGGCACAGAAAATCGGCGCCGCCTGCTCGTAGGAAAGGCCGTCCGGCAACAGGACGGTGGCTGCTGCGTAGGCCAGCATGAATTCGGCATGGCCGCCTGACATCTGCCCACTCGTGCCCATCTGTTGCGCGCAGAACATGGGCTTGCCGCGCGCACACCATTCGCACCGCCCGCACGAGGATTGAAGAAAAGGGACGCCGACCCGGTCTCCGATCCGGCGGGTGGTGACCCCGGGGCCGACGGCGACGATCTCCCCCACCGGCTCATGTCCCAGGATGCGGGGGAAGTCACCGGGCAGCTCGCCCCTGGTCTGGTGCACATCCGTGTAGCAGATGCCGCTGGCGCGGATCTTTATCAAGACCTGGTTCGGACCGGGGTTCGGCGTTGAAACCTCCTTGACTTCCCATTTCCCGTGAACAGAGGGAACCACTGCAGCTCGCATGGTTTTGGCTCCTCAACGGCCGTCGCTGGGCGGGACGACCCAGTAATAGATCGTGTGCTGGCTGCCCGACACCGTCATCGTGATCGTTTTCTCCGGTTTCCAGTCGGCCATATCGTAGTTGTGCGACACGACTCGTGTCCCCACCCGCAGCTCGCGCAGAAGCTTGGGCCGCAACTGGAAATTCACCGAGGGCAGCAAATACAGCGTCACCACGGTCGCCTCGCGGATGTCGGCCTTGAAGATATCTCCCTGCAGGAACCGCACGCGGTCCGCGACTCCGGCCTTCCCCGCGTTATGGGTTGCCTCCCATACGCGCTGCGGGTCGATGTCGATCCCGACTCCGCGGGCGCCGAAGTCGCGCGCGGCGGCGATAACGATCCGCCCGTCGCCCGAGCCCAGGTCGTACACCACGTCCTCCGCGCTCACGTTCGCCACCCGTAGCATCTCGGTGACGACAGACTCCGGAGTGGGGAAAAAGGGGACGTCAAGGTCGGGCACCGTTGTGAAAGTCTGCGCACTGGCCGGCACCACGACCATGAGACACAAGGCGAGGAGAGCCATGGTGGGAGGTCGCTGATATCGCATCTCACATTCCTCCTTGCAGGATGTCCCAATGTGGGACGAGCAGGATCAGCGCCCCAACGGCGCCACTGTTGCATCGGCATACTATTTCATCGAGCCTTTCGATGCACGAGGGGCGAGGACTGGCCCCACTGGCCCGAGAAGACAA
>CAYSDK010000006.1:0-11467 GCA_964429865.1 uncultured bacterium | reverse complement strand
CGAGCCTTTCGATGCACGAGGGGCGAGGACTGGCCCCACTGGCCCGAGAAGACAAAGGATTCCAGGGGCTTGCGGATCCGCGGGGCCACCTCGCGCTCTCGCAGGTCCTCAGGCAACCCCGCCGGGTCGCCGGGAAAGCCGAGGACCAGCGCTGCCACTGGCTCATGGCCGTCTGGGATACTGAACAGCTCGCGTGCCTTATCCACGTGAAACCCGGCCATCTGATGGACTGCGAGACCGAGGGCAGTGGCCTGGATCACCAAGTTCTCGACCGACAAGCCGACGTCGTGAAAGGCGTGCCGATTCGGCTTCTGGTTTCTCTCAAAGGCCAGCCTGGCCACCGAGAGCATGAGGACCGGCGCATGCTGCGCCCATCGGACGTTGCCTTCGACGAGACAGCTCAGCAAGCGCTCGTATTCACCTGGGTGCTCTTTGGTCGCGACGATGAAGCTCCAGGGCTGCTCGTTGAAGGACGAGGGCGCCCATCGCGCCGCCTCCAGAAGACTGCGGAGCTTCTCGGGCTCGACCATCCGATCGGCGAAGGCGCGTGGGCTCCAGCGCTCCCGCAGCAGCTCGTGAATCGGATATCGGGTCTCAGCAAGTTTCTGCATGGTTGATTGCCCTCGCTGGTCATGGCGGTCACACCGATTTGCCCTCTAGACATGCCCGGAGCATCCAGGTCATTTTTTCGTGTTTCTCCATCAAGCCGGTCAGGAAGTCGTTCGTGCCGATGTCGTGATATCGCTCCGCACAGGCCTCGAGATCCACGCGCAGCGTCCGAATCAGTGCCTCGTGGTCGGCGAGGAGGTTCGCGATCATCTCGCGCGCCCCGGGATATTGCCCCGGGTGCTCCTTGAGCCGCGTCTGCTTCAGGAATTCCCCCAAGGTGCCGAGGGCCGGTCCCCCCAGGGACCGGGCCCGCTCGGCCACGTCATCTACGATTTCTGCCAGCTCCGCATACTGCGCGTCGAGGAACTTGTGCAGGTCGTGGAACTGCGGCCCGACAACGTTCCAATGGTAGTTTTTCGTCTTCGTGTTCAGCACATATTCGTCGGCGAGGACCGTATTGAGAATCTTGACGACGCCTTCGCGATCCTTGTCGGCCAGTCCGATGTTCGGTTTCATGTGTGTTCCTCCCTGCTGCTTGGTTCAATGCGCGGAGACCAAAGCATGGTCCCTACGGTAGGTCCAGGAAGATCAGCTCCGCGGCTTCCTTGGCCTGGAGCGCCAGCTCCGGTTCGTCGGCAATTCGGGCCTGATCGCCCGCCGCGACGGGGGTCCCGTTGACCGTGAGGCTACCCGTGATCACAAAGAGGTAAGGCTTCCGGCCCGGCCGACTCTTGTGGGTCACTTCCTGTCCGGCCCCTAAGCTCGACACGTAGATGACTGCGTCTTGGTCGAAGATGAGTGTTGCTGGGACGTCGCCCCCCGACACGACCGGCAAGAGCTTTCCCATGCGGTCCTCGACCGTGAACTGACGCTGCTCCCATCGAGGGGGAAGCCCCTTCGTCCGGGGCGTGATCCAGAGCTGAAGCAGGTGAACAGGACGCTCTCTGGAGTGGTTATACTCGGCGTGGACGATCCCGGTGCCGGCCGACATCACCTGAAACTCGCCGGCACGGATGACCCCGCGGTTTCCCTGGTTGTCCTGGTGTTCCAGCTCTCCATCCAGGACATAGGTGACGATCTCCATATCGCGGTGCGGGTGGGCACCGAATCCCTGGCCCGGCTGGATGATATCGTCGTTGAAGACGCGGAGCGCGCCCCAGTTCGTGTTGGCGGGGTCATAGTAATCATCAAAGGAGAAGTGCCAGTAGGTGGAGAGCCACCCGAGGTCTCTGTGGTGCCGCTCTTTGGCTTTCAGGATCTTGATCACGCGCGTTACCTCTCCAGTGACAGTGGGCTGATTCCCTGCTCAATCAAGCGGTCTTCTCGCGCGCGAGCTCCAGGAGTTCGACCAGCGCCTGGAGCCGCTTCGTCCCCAGGTGCCCCAGGTGCTGAGTGTGCAGGTGAACGATCGGACCGTCGAGGCGCCTCAGGAGGCGGAGTCCCCCTTGCGTGATCCGGACCATGACGACCCTCCGATCCTTCTTGTTGCGCTCCCGCGCGATGAGTCCGCGGACCTCGAGCCGATCAAGGAGGCGGGTGACGTCGGGGTCACGGGTGATCATGCGTTCGCACACTTCCCGGCAGGCGAGCCCGTCGGGACCGGCGCCCCGCAGGATGCGAAGCACGTTGTACTGGGGGTGTGAAAGTCCGGCCGACTTCAGGACCTTTGCCTGGCCGCGCAGTAACGCATCGGTGGTCCGCAAGAGGTTCAAAAACGCCTCCTGCTCCAGCGTCCGGAAGGGCTTCCTTTGTTTGATCTCTGCCTGCAGCCGTCCAGCCATGGTATGAAGAATATAATCGTTTCAACGATTACTGTCAAGAGGCCTTTCTCCTGGTGAGGAGGAGCCACCCTTGACGTCGGCGAGCGTCCCCGGTATCGTACGGATAGCGCAAGCCTTTCTGGCCCGCCAGGCAGGAGTCGTCCGTGATCTCCAAAGCGGTCTTGCAGGCAAAGGATCATCGGTATCTCTGGCATCCCTTTACGCAGATGCAGGAGTGGTTTGCCGAAGAGCCGTTGATCATCGACCGCGGGGAGGGGAACTATCTCATCGATATCGATGGGAACCGCTACCTCGATGGCGTCTCCTCCCTCTGGTGCAACGTGCACGGGCACCACCGGCGTGAGATCGATGAGGCGATCATCGCACAGCTTGGGCGGATCGCCCACTCGACCCTCCTGGGCCTCTCCCACCCTCCCGCGATTCTCCTGGCAGAACGGTTGGTCGAGATCGCCCCGCCCGGCCTCACCAAGGTCTTCTACTCCGACAACGGGGCGACGGCGGTGGAGATTGCCCTGAAGATGGCGTTTCAGTATTGGCAGCAGAAGGGCGCTGACAGGTTCCGAGGGAAGACCACCTTCCTCTACTTCACGGGGGCGTATCATGGGGATACCCTGGGCGCCGTGAGTGTGGGAGGTATCGACCTCTTCCACCACCTCTATAAGCCCCTGCTCTTCGAGGCCCTGCCCCTGCCTGCCCCCTACAGCGCGGCGGAGCGGGAGGCGGCCGTGAAGGAGGCGCAACGGACGATTGAAACGCGCCATCGCGAGGTTGCGGGCCTCATCATGGAGCCGGTCATCCAGGGGGCGTCGGGGATGCGACCCTACCCTTCGGGATTCACGCGAGCCGTCTGGGAGCTGTGTCGGGATCACGAGATCCTCTTCATCGCCGATGAGGTGGCCACCGGATTCGGTCGGACGGGGAAGATGTTCGCCTGCGAGCATGAAGGGGTCTTTCCGGATGTCCTCGCGATCTCCAAGGGTCTCACCGGCGGGTACCTGCCCCTGGCCGCTACCCTCACCACCCAAGAGATCTTCGACGCCTTCCTGGGCGCGGTGGAGCAGCAGAAGGCCTTTTATCACGGCCATACGTACACGGGAAACCCCTTGGGCTGCGCGGCCGCCCTGGCCAGCCTGGAGATCTTTGAGAGGGATCGGGTCCTCGAGCATCTGGAACCCAAGATCGCCTTCCTCGAGGCGGGCCTCGAACGACTGCGATCCTTGCGCCACGTTGGCGAGATCCGTCGGGTCGGATTGATGGTGGGTGTCGAGCTCTTCGAGGATGTAGCGACTCGTCGGAGTTACCCGCCCGGGAGGAGGATGGGGCACCGGGTGATCACGGAGGCACGGCGACACGGCGTCATCATGCGACCCCTCGGGGACGTCATCGTCGTGATGCCACCCCTGTCGGTCACCACAGACGAGATTGACACCCTCCTTCATGTGGTCTATCGGGCGATCACAACGGTCACCGAGGATGATGGGAGAGGGTAAGCTTCTGAATCTGACCGGCGATCCCGCGGAGGTCTTTGCCGCCTGCTGGCAAGAGCCGGGGGCGATACTGCTCGAGACCCAGAAGCCGACGCTCCGGGAGCGGCGTTCCTTCATCGCCCGGGCCCCCAGGCGAGCCCTGATCCTCGATCGGGCCTCTCACGGCTCTCGCTACCTGGAAGAGCTTCAGGCGATGACCCGCGAAGGCTTCTGTCTGGGATACCTCGGCTACGACCTCCGTCTCCTCAACGAGGAACTGCCCGATCGCAATGCTCCTGTGCTCTCCCTCCCCGATGCCTGGATGGGGGTCTACGACGGCGTCCTCGCCTACGATCATTTCTCCCAGCGGTGGTACGGCAGGGGATCGGTGCGATCGCCTGCGGGGCGCTCGAGAGCAGTCCCAGGGTCCTTTCGAGGGCGTCTCACGCTCTGTCGCTCCCGGGAGCAGTACCTGCACGCGGTCAAAAGGGTCCAGGCCTATATCGCCGCTGGCGATGTCTATCAGGTCGACCTTACGCAACCGATGCTGCTGGTGGGTCGTTTCAACCCCTGGGCCCTCTACCTGCGGCTGCGGGCCATCCAGCCGGTTCCCTACGCTGCCTTCATCAATCTCGGCGAGGGGCGGTTCGTCCTGTCCGGGTCCCCCGAGCTGTTCCTGCGCGTCCGGGACGGCATGGTCGTGACGAAGCCCATGAAGGGGACGCGGCCCCGGGGTCGCAGTCCCCGGGAAGATCGGGTGCTCCGTCGGGAGTTGCGGGAAAGCCCCAAGGACCGAGCAGAGAATGTGATGATCGTCGATCTCATGCGTCACGATATCGGCAAGGTGGCCGAGATCGGGACCGTGGCCGTTCCCCGCCTCTATGCCGTGGAGGGGTACCGGACCGTCTATCAGATGATCTCGGAGGTCACGGCGAGACTGAAAGCCGGCATCGGCATCGCCGAACTGCTCTCGGCGTCCTTTCCCCCGGGTTCGATCACGGGGGCCCCGAAAAAGCGGGCCTGCGAAATCATCGACGAACTTGAAGGCTATCGTCGAGGGGTCTACACGGGGGCTATCGGTATCCTCACACCGGACGGCGAGTTGACCCTCAATGTGGCCATTCGGACGCTCGCGGTGGCCGGGACCCGGGCCTGCTTCGGCGTGGGGGGCGCGATCCTCGCTGAATCGGACCCGGTCGAGGAATATCGGGAGTGCCTCGTCAAGGCTGCCGCCCTCTTTCGCGCCGTGGGCATCGAAGATCGCACCCTGTCCTTCGAGCCCTGAACCACATGGGCGCTATCAATCGTACATTGCTGTACGGCGAAGGGCTTTTTGAGACCCTGCGGGTGTATGGGGGCCGCCAGGTCCCTCTCCTCGAGGCGCACTGCCGGCGGATGGCGCGCGGAGCGGAGTTCTTCCGGTTTCCCTTCTCGCCCTCAGCCTTCAGGAGGGCCGTCGAGGAGGGACTTCAAGAGATTTCTGAGGAGGCCGAGGCGCGCCTCCGGGTGACGTTGGAGGTCTGGGGAGAGGAGGGCCCGACGGAGACTCGGTTCGTCGCCCACTCCGCCCCGCTCCGGGGGACGGATGAGGGTGAGCGGGAAGGGGTGCGTCTGATCAGGGCCGCCTTCGCCCGCTCTTCCGGGTCTCCCCTGCTCGCCTTCAAGACCACCAACTATTTTGAGAACAGTCATGTTCGGCAGTGGGCCCGGCTTCAGGGGTATGACGACGCCCTGTTCTTTAACGAGCGGGCGGAGGTCACCGAGACGACGACCGCGAACCTCTTCCTCGTTCGGGGACGGAACCTGGTCACGCCTCCGGTCTCTGCGGGGCTCTTGCCGGGGATTGCGCGGGGTGTCGTGCTTTCCTGTGCCCAAGGGCATGGTCTCGTGCCAGAGGAGCGCCCGGTAACAGCGGCCGATCTGCAGGGGGCCGACGAGATCCTCCTCTCCAATGCCGTCATCGAGGTCGTGCCGGTCAGGGAGATTGCCGGGATTTTTGCGGGGCGTTGCCCCTTCGATCGGGCGGGCGCGCTTCGGGCCGCGTACCGGGCGCAGGTCTTTGCAGGAGGACCCCCTGAGGGTTGAGTGAAGGTCCTTGTCACCGTCAGTCGGGGAACGGGTCCTGTGCTTACGGCTGACAAGTCCATCGAGGGAGCATGGGGAAGGGTCTCTTCATCACCGGGACCGACACCGGCGTGGGGAAAACATTCGTCGCGGGGCTCCTGGCGAGCCTTTTGCGAGCCCGCGGCATCGATGTGGGCGTGATGAAGCCGGTCGAGACGGGATGCCCGTGGCGGGATGGGCGGCTTGAGCCTCAGGATGCGCTCTATCTCAAGGAGCGTGCGGGAGCGGCCGATCCACTGGACGAGATCTGTCCCTACGCGCTCGAGATGCCGGCCGCCCCGTCGGTGGCGGCGGAAGCGGCAGGCGTCGCCATCGACCTTGACCGGATTGCCGGATGGTTCCGCGATCTGAACGCGCGTCATCAACTGACGCTCGTGGAGGGGGCGGGGGGACTCATGGTTCCGCTCACCGACAAGGCCGACACCACGCACCTGGTTCAGAAACTCCGCATACCGATCCTCGTGGTGACGCGAACCTCCCTCGGGACGATCAACCACACCCTCCTCACCTGTCATTGGGCCAGACAGAACAGGCTGTCCATCCTCGGGGTGGTTCTGAACAGTTCGACCGGCCCGCCCACCCCTGCCGAGGAGGCGAACCTCGAGGCGCTCGCGGCGCGGCTCCCGACACCCCTCCTGGGTCGTATCCCCTACTTTCCGGAGGCCTCGTATGACCTCTCCCGCGTGCAAGAATCGCTCGACATGGACGGCCTGCTGGCACGCTTGGGGCACCCGTGATGCGATCAGAACTGCGCGACAAGGTGGCGGAGCTCTTGATGGAGGCCATGCGGCACCGCGAGCGGTCGTTCCTCGTGTTCTGGCTTCACGCATACTGCCAGATGGCGGAGGGGTGCGATCCCCCGGCCGTGCCCTTTGTCCGATTGGCGCGCTTCGTCAGGCGCCATCGGACGGAGCTCCGGTGGTGTGGGGACCCGGGCGAGGGTTGGGGGCGAAGACTCGTCTCCGACTCGGGCCTCTTTCACTCCCGTGATAGAGAACAGGTGGCCATTGCCCCGCGATACCGGAAAGAGCTTCCGCTCGTCTGCGCCAAGGCAGCGGCCTATTGGGAATTCCTCAGAGACCTGCACGGCCGGACCTACCCCTCGGGGCTCCCGGGGGTGCTTCAGCGAGCAGCACTCCTGTGGCGACACCGCCTCTTCTTCGAGTTCCATGAGCTGCTGGAGGGGATCTGGATGGACTGGCGGGGGCCCGAGCGGCGGTTTCTCCAGGGCCTCATCCAGCTCGGCGTCGCTTTGTATCACGTGCAGCGGAACAATAACCGCGGCGCCCTGAGCATGTTCCGAAACGGGTGGGCCAAGGTGGCGCCCCACACCCCCCGGTACTGTGGGGTGGAGCTGCGAGAGTTTCTGGAGCGCATCGCAGGATGCCGTGAGCATATCGAACGGCTGGGTCCCGGGCACTGCACCGACTTTGACTGGTCGTTGGTGCCGCCGCTCGAGGTGGCGGGCGAGAGGCAGGCCGCCGTCGTCGGTTCGGCGCGGCAGGGCAACTGAAGGGCACCAGCCTGTGTTGACGGGGTATTGTAGGCAGGTATACTAGCCTCGCTCTTGATCTTCTCGGGGATGGGGGAGGGACAAGCGGAGGCAACGCGGGGAGGAATGCACCATGATAGTGGATCCGAAGCGTCGGAGCCGTGCCATTACCGAGGGGCCCGATCGCGCGCCGGCCCGGGCGATGTTCAAGGCGATCGGCTTAAAGGATGAGGACCTGGAACGGCCCCTGGTGGGGGTCGCCAACACCTGGATCGAGATCGGGCCGTGTAACTACCACCTCCGCCGCCTGGCGGCCAAGGTGAAAGAGGGCATCCGTGCGGCGGGCGGGACGCCCCTGGAGTTCAATACGGTCTCCATCTCCGACGGGATCACCATGGGGAGCGAGGGGATGAAGGCCTCCCTCGTCAGTCGCGAGGTCATCGCCGACTCCATCGAACTCGTGAGCCGGGGCAACATGTTCGATGCTGTGGTCGCGCTGTCCGGGTGCGACAAAACGATCCCCGGAACGGTGATGGCACTCGTCCGCGTCAACGTCCCGGGCCTGATGCTCTACGGCGGCTCGATCATGTACGGCGAGCACGGGGGACGTCGGCTGACGATTCAGGACGTCTTTGAGGCGGTCGGGGCCTTCAATGCCGGGAGGATCTCGGCCCAGGAGTTCCGCGCCATCGAAGACTCCTCTTGTCCCGGCCCCGGCGCCTGTGGCGGCCAGTTTACCGCCAACACCATGGCGACCGCCTTCGAGATGCTGGGGATCTCGCCGATGGGGCTGGGCGACGTCCCCGCCATGGATCCCCGGAAAGACGAGGTCGCTTTCGAGTGCGGCCGGATGGTGATGGACCTGCTCCGGAAGGGGGTCACCCCCCGGCAGATCATCACCCGCAAGGCGATGGAAAACGCCATTGCAGGCGTGATGGCCACCGGGGGATCGACCAACGCCGTGTTGCACCTGCTGGCGGTGGCTCGTGAAGCGGGCGTGCGCCTCGGGATCGACGATTTCGACCGGATCTCTCGCCGGATCCCGGTCCTGGCCGACCTCAAGCCGTGGGGCCGGTTCACCGCCCCCGAAATGTACCGCGCCGGCGGGATGGCGGTCGTCGCCCGGCGATTGCTCGAGGGCGGGCTGCTCCACGGAGACGCGATGACGGTCACCGGACGGACCATCGGCGAGGAGGCACGTGCCGCTCAGGAAGCCCCGCGACAGGAGGTCATTCGCCCGGTCAGGAGTCCCTTGAAACCGACGGGGGGAATGGCCGTCCTCCGCGGGAACCTCGCCCCGGAAGGGTGTGTGATTAAGCTGGCCGGGCACGAGCGCACGGTCCACCGGGGCCCGGCGCAGGTCTTTGAGCGTGAGGAGGATGCTTTCGCAGCGGTGAAGCGCGGGCGTATCAAACCGGGCGACGTCGTGGTCATCCGCTACGAGGGGCCAAAGGGAGGCCCGGGGATGCGCGAGATGCTTGGCGTGACCGGGGCGATCGTCGGCGCGGGCCTGGGAGCGTCCGTCGCGCTGATGACCGACGGCCGCTTCTCCGGGGCGACGCACGGCTTCATGGTGGGGCACGTGGCCCCGGAGGCCGCCGTCGGCGGGCCGATCGCGGCGATCAAGCACGGCGACTCGATCGTGATCGACGTCAAGAGGCGCCGCATTGACGTCGAGGTCTCGGCCGCCGAGATGAAGCGGCGGCTGGCGAAGTGGAGACCGCCGAAACCACGGTACACCTCGGGGGTGATGGCCAAGTACGCTCGTCTCGTCTCCTCGGCCTCCGAGGGGGCCGTGACCGGCTGAGCCCCAGCAGGCCGTGCTCGGCATCCTGTCAGACGCGCGCCATCTGCCAGAGGTCAGAGTTGACCACAAGCCGACGTCCAAAGTCCAGGATCGCGGGGGAGAAGGGACAAGCCGGCACGGCGAGGATGCCGGTTCGCCAGCAGGTCTCTTCCGGAGGCGTCGTCTACCGCCACGGTTCCCATGAGATGGAGATCGCGCTCATCAGCCTGAAGGGCGGCAGGGTATGGGCCTTGCCCAAGGGGGTGGTTGAACCGGGCGAGGATCCCGAGGAGACAGCCCTTCGGGAAGTGCGGGAAGAGACGGGGCTTACCGCTCGGTGCATGGGCAAGGTGGGGGAGATCGAATACTGGTTTGTGGACCGCGAGGCAAGGCATCGCATCCACAAGCGGGTCCACTTCTATCTTTTCGAGCATACCGGGGGAGATCCGAGCCAGCACGACTTTGAGGTGGATGAGGTGTGCTGGGTCCCGCTGCAGGAGGCCTTGGCGCGTCTCAGCTACCGCGGCGAGCGAGAGACGGTGGAGAAGGCCGGCCAGATCCTTCGGGAGAAGGGGTAGTCGCCTTGCCGTCGTCGCGCATCCCTACAGCGGCGTCGCCTTCTTGATCTCCTCGATCAGATCGACACTCAGAGTACCGGTGTAGACCTCGCTCACCGGGCCTCGCAATGTGATCTCCCATTCCGGCTGGATCGTGATGTCGAGGTCCCCGCCCGGCATCTGGATCGCCACCCGGTCATCCGTGAGCCCCAGGCGGCGGCAGGCAGCAGCCACGGCGCAGGCACTCGAGCCGGAGGCCAGCGTGTACCCGGCGCCTCGTTCCCAGATCAGGATCGCCACTCGGTCCCGGGAGCGCACCTTGGCGAACTGCACGTTGGTGCGGTGGGGGAAGGCGGGATGGTGCTCGATCTGGGGTCCAAGCCGGCGAACCTCCTCCGGGTTGAGGCGATCGACGGGGATCACGCAGTGGGGATTGCCCATCGAGACTGCGGTGAACCGGAAGCATTCCCCGTCCACGCGCAGTTCCTCGTTCACCACTTCTCGCTCTTCACCCGTCACCGGGATGTCGTTGCTACGAAAGCTCGCCCGTCCCATCTCGACCGTCACGGTGGTCACCCGATCCCGGTCGCCTTCCAAGTTGACCCGCACGAGCCCCCCCTTTGTCTCGATATAGAAGGTCTTTTCGTGGGTGTACCCATGCTCGAAGAGGTACTTGGCAAAGATGCGGAGACCATTGCCGCTCTTCTCGGCCTCAGTCCCGTCAGGATTGAAGATCCGGAGGACGAAGGGGGCAGTTTGCGGACCCGCGAGGAGCAGGATGCCATCCGAACCGGGGCCGTAGTGCCGGTGGCACAGGAGGCGAACCGCTTCCGGCGTGATCCGAAAATCGAGGTCGGCTTCGTTGAGAACGATATAGTCGTTCCCGAGGCCATGAGACTTGACAAATTTGGTCACGGCCATCCTCCGGCGGCATCACCTTAAGAGAGCAATGCCGACCGGTCAAGGGAAATCCTCTTGCCGTCCCTCTCCCGCTGATCCATACTGGAGTGAGCCCAGCGACCCCTTGTCTCTCGATGGCTCCTTCGGGCACCCAGCCTGTCGGCAACGCGCAGCACGTCCTCATCCGCACCTTCTTACTTGTTGATCTCCTCAGGCATGAGTGAGCCAGGCTCGGGCAAACACGGAATACTGAAGGAGGAAAGCGATGCCCACCTATGTGATTCTCGGAAACTATAGCGATCAGGGGATCCGGAACATTAAAGACACGACCAAACGCGCCGAGGCCTTTCGGAATTTCGCGAAAGGGATGGGGGTGGCGGTGAAAGAGATCTACTGGACCATGGGCCGGTACGATATCGTCACGATCATCGATGCCCCCGATGACCCTACTGCAACCCGCCTGCTGTTGGCGGCTGGCGCCCTGGGCAACGTCCGGACGGAGACCCTGCGGGCGTTTACGGAAAGGGACATGGGGCAAATCCTGAAGGGGATATAGCACCACGATCGTGTCAATCCGCGCGGAGCCGCCAGTAGCCGTCCCGCGGAGATCCCGGCGCCTCTCAGGAACGCGAGACGAGTTCTTCTGGTCTTGCCTCGGACGACCGAGGGATGCGATCGCGATAATTCGAGCGGCCGACGTAGAACTGCTGTCCGCGCCAGGCTGACGCATTCCGGTTGATCACCGACTCGAG